>RHMC01000019.1 GCA_003719395.1 Streptomyces altiplanensis | reverse complement strand
GCCACCGCCCCGCCCGCCCCGCGTCCGCCGCGTGAGCCCGCGCCGCCGCAGCGCCAATCCGATGCGGATCCCGGGTCTCGGCTGCCTCAAGGGCTGCCTGTTCACGCTCCTCCTGCTGTTCGTGGCGTCCTGGCTGGTCTGGGAGCTGACCCCGCTCCAGGAGTGGATCGGCACGACGAAGGGCTTCTTCGCCCAGATCGGTGACGTGATCGACGAGATCACGAAGTTCTTCAGCGACCTCGGCGGCTCCACCGGCAGCTAAATCGGCCGAGTCAGTTGATTTGTCGACTTCTGGGGGTGTATTTCGCCCCCAGAAGTGAAGGTTGGTGCCATACGGCGCGCAGGACGCCCCGGCACCCGCGTAGCCTCGGGGCGACCGTCGGCCGCTGAGGGAGCACAGTCTTGGCACGGAAAATCGGCAGCCGGTACACGGCCCACCAGATTCTTGGACGGGGCAGTGCCGGCACGGTGTGGCTCGGCGAGGGGCCCGAGGGACCCGTCGCCATCAAGCTCCTGCGCGAGGATCTCGCGTCCGACCAGGAGCTCGTCGGGCGCTTCGTCCAGGAGCGCACCGCGCTGCTCGGACTCGACCACCCCCGCGTCGTCGCCGTCCGCGACCTCGTCGTCGACGGCAACGACCTCGCGCTGGTGATGGACCTCGTGCGGGGTACGGATCTGCGTACCCGGCTCGACCGCGAGCGCCGTCTGGCGCCCGAGGCCGCCGTCGCCATCGCCGCGGACGTCGCCGACGGGCTCGCCGCCGCGCACGCGGCCGGCGTCGTCCACCGCGACGTGAAGCCCGAGAACATCCTCCTGGACATGGAGGGCCCGCTCGGGCCCGGCGGCGCGCACCCCGCGCTGCTGACCGACTTCGGCGTCGCCAAGCTGATCGACACCCCGCGCCGCACCCGCGCGACGAAGATCATCGGTACGCCCGACTACCTCGCCCCCGAGATCGTCGAGGGCCTGCCGCCCCGCGCCGCCGTCGACATCTACGCCCTGGCGACCGTGCTGTACGAGCTGCTGGCGGGCTTCACCCCCTTCGGCGGCGGGCACCCCGGCGCCGTACTGCGCCGCCACGTCACCGAGACCGTCGTCCCCCTCCCCGGCATCCCCGAGGAGCTGTGGCAGCTCCTCGTCCAGTGCCTGGCGAAGGCCCCCGCGTCCCGTCTGCGCGCCTCCGAGCTCTCCGCCCGCCTCCGCGACCAGCTCCCGCTCCTCGCCGGAATGGCGCCGCTGGACGTGGACGAGCCGGGCTCGGAGGACGAGCAGGCGCCAGTACGAGGCGTACGACGAACCGTCCCGGCAGCCCCTCACGCCCGCCGCGCCGCGCCGAGCGCGAGCGCCGTCCCCCTGGTGCCCGGCTCGGCCCCGGACTCCAACCGCGACACCCATACGAGCATGCGCGTCCCCCGCCCCGACGAGGCTGGCGGGCGCGCCCGCGGCACGGCCCCGCGCCCCCCGGGCCGCGGGCCAGCGCCGCCCCCGGCTCCGCCCGCAACAAGCCGGGCGCCGTCCGCAGGCGGCGCCGTCCTGCGCGGCGGCCGCGGCGTCCTGGTCGCCGCCGCGATAGGCGTGGGCGGCTGGCTGGCGGCGACGGGCCCCGGCCCGGACCCCGCTCCGCAGGACACGAAGCAGTCGTCTCCGTCACAGCCGTAGCTCGACCGCGCGGCCTGCGCTCCCGGGCGAGGGGAACGTACGGCCGCCCAGCCGTTACGCTGGACCCGTGGCAGTCGTCGATGTATCCGAAGAGCTCAAGTCCCTCTCCTCGACCATGGGGTCGATCGAGGCCGTCCTGGACCTCGACAGGATGAGGGCCGATATCGCCGTGCTCGAGGAGCAGGCCGCGGCCCCGTCCCTGTGGGACGACCCGGACGCCGCGCAGAAGATCACGAGCAAGCTCTCCCACCTCCAGGCCGAGCTGCGCAAGACCGAGGCCCTCCGCAGCCGGATCGACGATCTCTCGGTGCTCTTCGAGCTCGCCGAGCTCGAAGACGACGCCGACACCCTCGCGGAGGCGGAGTCCGAGCTGATCGCGGTCCGCAAGGCGCTGGACGAGATGGAGGTGCGTACGCTCCTCTCCGGCAAGTACGACGAGCGCGAGGCCCTCGTCAACATCCGCGCCGAGGCCGGTGGCGTCGACGCCTCCGACTTCGCCGAGCGGCTGATGCGCATGTACCTGCGCTGGGCCGAGCGCCACGGGTACGCCACCGAGGTCTACGAGACGTCGTACGCCGAAGAGGCCGGCATCAAGTCGGCGACCTTCGTCGTCAAGGCGCCGTACGCCTACGGAACGCTCTCCGTGGAGCAGGGCACCCACCGCCTCGTCCGCATCTCCCCCTTCGACAACCAGGGCCGCCGCCAGACGTCCTTCGCGGGCGTCGAGGTGCTGCCGGTCGTCGAGAAGACCGACCACATCGAGATCGACGAGTCCGAACTGCGGGTCGACGTCTACCGCGCGTCCGGCCCCGGCGGCCAGGGCGTCAACACCACGGACTCCGCGGTCCGTCTGACGCACATTCCGACCGGCATCGTCGTCTCCTGCCAGAACGAGCGCTCCCAGATCCAGAACAAGGCGAGCGCCATGAACGTCCTCCAGGCGAAGCTCCTCGAGCGCCGCCGCCAGGAGGAGCAGGCGCTGATGGACTCGCTCAAGGGCGACGGCGGCAACTCCTGGGGCAACCAGATGCGTTCGTACGTCCTGCACCCCTACCAGATGGTCAAGGACCTGCGTACGGAGTTCGAGGTCGGCAACCCGCAGGCGGTCCTCGACGGCGAGATCGACGGCTTCCTGGAAGCCGGAATTCGCTGGCGCAAGCAGCAGGAGAAGTAAAGCTCGCTTTGTCGACACAGTAACTGCCGCTCTTGGGGCGGCAGTTGCCTTTTGTGTCACAGTCGCATTCCCGTACGCCAGGCAACTGCCTTCATTTCGGGCATTGCGCACGCAATGACCTTGACGCCCCCTTTAAAAGTGGCAAAGCTGGCGCGCGGCATGCGTATCTCCGGGGCGTGTGTGACCGGGGGAATTTACAAACCCCCAGTGTCCGTCGCCCTGTGCGCTGCTCCACTGACGAATTCAGCTACTGGGGGTAGCAACCAGATGACCAAGAAGACGCGGATCCGCGTTGCGCGCATAGCAGCCGGTGCGGTGATCGCCGCGGGTGCTTCGCTGACTGCCGCGGGCGCCGCTTCGGCCGTCGGTATCGGGGTCGACGTCGCCGGCCTCAATGCCGAGGCCAGTGTTGACCAGGAGGGCCTCGACATCTCCCTCGCCGCCGACCCGGCGGACCCGGCGGACCCGGCGGACCCGGCGGACCCGGCGGACCCGGCGGACCAGCTGGCGCACTGGCTGTCCGCGTTCGACGCGGCGGGCGCGGCGGCCGTACGGGCGCTGGCCCTGCTGGCCACCCATCCCGCGCAGGAGCAGCAGGTGCACAACGAACTGGCCATACCCGACCTGTCGCGGCCGCAGTTGCTTCCCTACACCCGCGCGTGCGTCCTGGAGTCCGTGCGGCTGTGGCCGACGACGCCGTTCCTGTTGCGCGAGAGCACCCGGCAGACGCGGTGGGGCCAGGGAGCCGTCCTGCCCGCGGGCACGGTGTTCCTGGTGTACGCCCCCTTCTTCCACCGGGACGGATCCGCTGCGTACGGCGACCGCTTCGTACCGGAGATCTGGCTGGACGGCACGGCGCACACCGGCCCCGCGCTGGTGCCGTTCGGTTCGGGTCCCGGCGTGTGCCCCGGCGAGGACCTCGCCCTCCTCCTCACGTCGACGCTCGTCGCCGCGCTCATGGAGCGTCACGACTTCTGGCTGCACGGTCCGGCGCGGCTGCGCCCCGGCCGTCCGCTGCCGTACACCCTCGATCACTTCGCCCTGTGCTTCACCGTCACCGCGAGACACGGTGAGAACAGGGCCCGGTGAGCAGACCCGGTGAACAGGGCTCGGAGAGCCCCGCCCCGCCGGGTCCCGCGGACGAAATGATGCGGCGCGCGTCCTTTCGTGCGTAGCTGGACGGGACCGCCCGAGAGGGACGGCCCGAGGGCCACGGAGGAAAAGCGCCATGAGCCGTACGCCCCCGCCGGGGCCCGGTGCCGCAGGGGCCCCGGCAGCCGTGCCGGATCACACGACCGGCCCGGGAGGGCTCGTCGTCCCGTACGGCCCGGGCGGCGACGACGTGCCGGTCCTCTCCGTGTACGAGGACCCGCGCTGTCCGTACTGCGCGGCCATGGAGCGGTCCTCGGGCGCCGCGATCCGCGCCTTCGCGGACGACGGCCGGCTGCGCCTCGAATACCACTTCGCCACCTTCCTCGACGCCTCGCCGGGCGGCCGCGGCTCGAAGTCGGCACTGGCCGCGCTGGGTGCCGCGGCCGACGAGGGGCAGGCCGTGTTCAAGGGCCTCCACGAGGCGCTGTACGCGAACCAGCCCGCCGAGAGCGACGACGCGTACGGCGACACGGCCCATCTGCTGGTGGTCGCCAAAACGGTCACCGGCCTGCCCTCCGAAGCGTTCAAGCAGGCGGTCGAGGACGGCACTTACCTCCCGTGGGCGGCGGCGGTGGCCGACGCCTTCGACCGCAGCGGCGTGCGCGGCACGCCGTTCCTGCGCCTGAACGGCCGCTCCCTGCACGCCTTCGACAAGGAGGGCCGGGCCCTGCCGGGTCCGGAGGTCGCCCAGCAGATCGAACAGGCGCTGTCCCCCGGCCGCACGATCTGAGGAAGCCGACGGGCGGTTGTCAGTGACGGATGACAGGCTGTTTTACGAGGATTTACGAGGATCTGCGACGAGAGGAAACACCATGATCACCACTGACTTCGTGCCCGGTTCCCCCTGTTGGATCGACCTCGGCTCCCCCGACGTACCCGCCACGACCGCCTTCTACGGCTCGGTGTTCGGCTGGCAGTTCCAGAGTTACACCGCCGACGCCGACGCCCCGGACGCCGCCGACTTCGGCTTCTTCAAGCAGGACGGCAAGACCGTCGCCGGAATCGGTCCGCTCACCGAGGAAGGGGCCCGGTCGGCCTGGATGATCTACTTCTGCACCCCGGACGCCGACGCCACCACCGAGGCCGTGGAGCGGTCGGGCGGCACGGTGCGGGTCGCCCCGATGGACGCCGACGGCGAGGGGCGGATGGCTCAGTACACCGACCCGCAGGGCGGTCAGTTCGCCGTCTGGCAGCCGGGCAGGACCCGGGGCATGGAGATCACCGACCAGCCCTGCAGCCTGTGCTGGACCGAGCTCTACACCACCGACTCGGCCGCGGCGAAGCAGTTCTACGGCGGCCTCTTCGGCTGGGAGACGCAGGACATGGAACTCCCGGGCGGAGGCGGGACGTACTCGATGATCGTTCCTCCCGGCCTCCCCCCGGAGCGCATGCACGGCGGCCTCATGCAGCTCCCCCCGGACGCACTCGCGCCGAACGGCGGCAAGCCCTACTGGCACCCGGTCTTCGCGGTCGAGGACTGCGACGCGACGGTCGCCAAGGTCACCAGCAGCGGCGGCAGCGTGCAGATGGGGCCGGAGGACGCCGAGGACGTCGGACGGCTGGCCGTCTGCCACGACCCGTCCGGCGCCGAATTCGTGGTGCTGGCCCCGGCGGCCATGCCGACCCCGGCCTGAGGCGACGGGCCCTGACACCCCGGGCACAGGAGACGGCTCGCGCACAGGAGACGGAAGGAGTCCGGGCCGGCGGTCCGCCGGCCCGGACTCCGGTGCGCTCAGGCAGCCACCGCCACCGCGTCCACCGCCGGCGTGCGCAGCGTCCGGCGGGCCGTCCCCAGGCTGGTGCCCAGCGTCACGGCGGCGGCGACCGCCACGACGGCGAGCCAGATCCCGGGCCCTGGCCGGGGAGGACGCTGCCGGTACGGGCGTACGTGAACGGCAGGACCCCGGCGAACCCCGCCGCCGTGCCGAAGAAGACCCCGGTCACCGTCAGCACGAGCCCCTCGCAGCCGACCGTCCCCAGCACCTGCCCGGGGGTGGCCCCGGCGAGCCGCTGCCGGCCGAACTCCCGGCTCCGGTAGGAGGTGGCGGCGTACAGGCTGTTGACCAGCATGACGCAGGAGAAGACCACGACGATGCCGACGACCACGAGGTTCAGGGTTTCCAGGTTCTTGTCCTCGACCGACCTGGTGAGGCCGGACGCCTTGATCGCGTCGCTCTCGACGGCCTGCATGTACAGCGTCGCCGTCGCCATGCCGGTGAAGAGGACCAGCGGCACCAGTACGCCCGACAGCTCTCCGGCGCGGCGGCGCATGGTGTGCGCCGCCAGATAACCGCTCGCCCCGGCGAGGGCCTCGGCCGGCCGCCCCAGCCGGCCCGCGGCCGCCCGGAGCAGCGCCGGTGAGAAGAGCGCGAAGCCCACGGCGAGCAGGATCGCGCCGTACGCCGCGGCGGCCATCGTCATGGGGTCGGTGCCGTCCATGGCGAAGGTGGTGAGCACGGAGCCCGTACCGGCCGCGAGCGCGCCGTATCCGGCGAACTTCCGCACCCGCCCGCCCGGTTCGCGCACACCCGGCGCCCGGGTCGCCCGGCGGACCGCGAGGAACGCGGCGCCCACCGAGGCCAGCAGGGTGATGGCGGCGCCGGACACGAGCGCGACGGGACCGAAGACGTGCTCCACGCCGCCGGCGACCTGCCCGCTGTCCTGGAACATCCCCAGAAGCGCCCGCCCCGCGAACATCGCGGGGACGACCGCCAGTGCCGCCCCGGCCAGGGCGACCACGGCCGATTCACCGAGCACCATCCGCTTGATCTGCGCCGGGGTCGCCCCCGTGCTGCGCAGCAGGCCGATTTCCGCGCTCCGCTGCCGTACGTTCACGGTGAGCGTGGAGGCGACGGCGAAGAACACCAGCAGCGATCCGTAGCCGCCGACCACCGCGGCCGTGGTGGTCATCGACTCCGCACTGACGTCGTCGACGCCCTCGGCCCCCGCCGTGTCGTGCAGCGAGTGGAACGTCATGATGATCGCGGCCCCCAGGAAGGCGGACAGCAGCGTCGCGACGAGGCGCCCGGGGCGGTGGCGGACCGAGCTCATGGCCAGTGCGAACATCCCGCTCACACCCCCGCCGGCACGTCGTGTGCGTCGCTGTGCGCGCGGTCGCCCAGGTGCGCGAGCCGCTCCGCGACCTCGTCCACGGTCGGCGCGTTCAGGTGCCCCGCCAGCCGGCCGTCCGCGAGGAAGAGCACGGAGTCCGCGTAGGAGGCGGCCACCGGGTCGTGCGTCACCATCACCACCGTGCGGCCGTGGACGCGTACCGCCTCCTGGAGCAGCCGCAGGACGTCGCGCGCGCTGCGCGTGTCCAGCGCGCCGGTCGGCTCGTCGGCGAAGATCACGCCGGGTTCGGTGACCAGCGCCCGCGCGATGGCGACGCGCTGGCGCTGGCCGCCGGAGAGCTGGTGCGGGGCGGCGGCCGAGGTGCTCGCCCAGGCCGACCCGGGTGAGGATCTCGCGCGCCCGGTCCCGGTCGACGCGGCGGCCGGCGAGCTTCAGCGGCAGGGTGGTGTTCTGCGCGACGGTGAGGGTGGGCAGCAGGTTGTACTGCTGGAAGACGAAGCCGATCCGCTGCCGCCGGAACCTGGTCAGCTCGGCCTCGGTGGAGCCGGTCATCTCCTCGCCGTCGACCACGACCTGCCCCGTGTCCGGCCGGTCGAGGCCCGCCGCGCACTGAAGGAGGGTGGACTTCCCGGACCCGGAGGGCCCCATGACGGCGGTGAAGGTCCCCGCCCCCAGGCTCAGCGTCACCCCGTCCAGCGCGGTCACGGCGCTCCCGCCCGTCCCGTACACCTTGCCGACCGATACGAGCCGCAGGGCTTCGGCTGCCGAACCGCGGGCTGCCGAACTGCGGGCTGCCGAACTGCGGGCTGCCGGCCTGCGGGTGTGCTCCTGCTTCGCACGGCGGGACCGGAACATCGTCATCACTCCCTCGTGGCACCTGCTTGTGCCGTCGGAAAGGACGCTACGGACGGGGGCGAGCCGTGCCGATGGCCGTGAACACCCTGTGCGGGTGTACCTGGATACACCTTCGTCCGGCCGCCTCCGCGCCGCTGGATGCTTGATTCTGTTCGTAACACCGTTCCTGCGAACACCTATTGACATGTAACTGGCAGCCCGGCCAGAGTCGACCCCGCAAGTGATGCCGGTCACGTCACGAGGAGCGTTGTCGCCATGCCCGAAATCCCCGCAGTCTCACGTCGCTTGCTACTCGGAGGAACGCTGGCCACCGGAGCGCTCGCCGCCGGGATCGGCTCGGCCGGGAGCGCGTCGGCGGCGCCCGCGGCGGCCTCGCCCGCCGCCTCCGGCGTGTCCGACGCGTCCGCCGCGGCGCCCGGCCGCAGACCGGGTCAGAAGTCCATGATCAACGTGCCCTTCGAGGTCCACCGGACGGTCCGCGTCGCGGTGATCGCGCTCGGCAACCGCGGCTCCGGGATGACCCCCGGCTGGTCGGCGGTCCCCGGCTGCGTCGTGACCGCCGTCTGCGACATCCGCGCCGACCGCGCGAAGCGCACGGCCGACCAGTTGGTCTCCAAGGGCAAGCCCCGCCCCGCCGAGTACGGCGGCTCGGCCGACTCGTACGCGGACATGCTGGAGCGCGACGACATCGACCTCGTGTACATCGCGACGCCGTGGGAGTTCCACTACGAGCAGGGCAAGGCCGCGCTGCTGGCCGGGAAGCACGTCGTCGTCGAGCTGCCCGTCGCGACCGAGCTGCGCGAGCTGTGGGACCTCGTGGACACCTCGGAGCGCACCCGCAAGAACCTGATGCTGTCCGAGAACTGCAGCTACGGCCGCAACGAGCTGGCCATGCTCAAGATGGCGCACGAGGGCCTGTTCGGCGACGTCACCAACGGTCACGGCGGCTACCTGCACGACCTGCGCGCCCTGCTCTTCTCCGACACGTACTACACGGACTCCTGGCGCCGGCTCTGGCACACCCGCTCCACCGCGTCCTTCTACGCCATGCACGGGCTCGCCCCGGTCGCGGCGGCCATGGACATCAACCGCGGCGACCGGATGACCGTGCTGCGCGCCACCGCGACCGAGCCGAAGGGTCTCGCCGACTACCGCGAGCGCTTCGTCCCGAAGTCCCACCCCTCGTGGCGGGAGACGTACATCAACGGCGACCTGGTCACGTGCCTGATCGACACGGCCAGGGGCAGGGTCATCCGGGCCGAGCACGACGTGAGCTCGCCCCGGCCGTACAGCCGCATCAACTCCCTCGCCGGCAGCCGCGGCATCTTCGAGGACTACGCCGGCGTCTCGTCGGCCGGCGGCGGTCGCATCTACGTCGAGCCGGACCACAGCGGCCACTCCTGGCGCGCCTTCGACGCCTACCGCAAGGAGTTCGACCACTGGCTGTGGAAGAAGATCGGCGACGACGCCGCGAACAACGGCGGCCACGGCGGCATGGACTACGTCCTGCAGTGGCGCACGGTGCAGCTGATGCGGGCGGGGCTGGTCCCGGACATCGACGTGTACGACTCGGCCGCCTGGTGCGCGCCGGTTCCGTTGAGCGTCATGTCCCTGGCCGACAAGGGGCGTCCGGTCGCGATACCGGACTTCACGCGGGGCGGCTGGGTCAATCTGCGTTCCGGTCTGGACTCGCGCACCACCGAGATGCCCCCCGTTTCCTGAGGACGTGAAGGAGAAGCAGGTCATGAGACCAGCACGACTGATCAGTCCGCTCAGGGCCGTGGCGGCGGCGGTGGCGGGAGCGGTCCTGTTCGTCCCCGCCCCGGCGGTGGCGGCCGCGCCGCAGGAACCGGCTTCGGCCGGGACCGGGGTGAGCATCTCCCCCGTGGACCTCGACGGCCCGGCCGTCTCGACGGTGAAGGTGACCGTCAGGAACGGTGGTCCGCAGCGCATGCGCTCGCTGAAGGTGTCGTTCGCCGGGCCGGCCGGATGGGCGGTCCAGCCGTCCGTACGCGCCGTGGACGGCTCCCTCGCGCCGGGGGCCTCGGCCGATGCGACGTTCCGGATCCAAGTCCCGGAGAAGCGGCCCGGGTTCGTGATCCGTACGTTCACGGCGACCGCGACGTACCGGGGCGGGGACGGCGGGGGCACGGCCACCGGCACCCGCGCCGAGCGCAGCGGAACACCGCGGGCGAGCCTGTCGGCGGCGTACAACAACGTGGCGATCACCGACGAGTCCGCGACGCGGGCCGGTGACTACGACGGCGGGGGCAACAGCTTCTCGGCGCAGAAGCTGGCGGCCGTCGGCCTGACGCCCGGGGCGAAGGTCGACGCCCTCGGGGCCGAGCTGACCTGGCCGGACGTGCCGGCCGGCACGAAGGACAACGTGGCGAGCTCCGGGCAGGCCGTCGCACTGGGCGGCAAGGGCGGCAAGGGCGGCAAGCTGGTGTTCCTCGGCTCCGGCGTCACCAGCGCCGCCACGGGCAGCGCCACGGTGTACTACACCGACGGGTCGTCCGGCACGGGGACGTTCGGCTTCCCCAACTGGTCGTTCGATCCGGTCACCGCGCACGGCGCGACGCTGGTCAAGTCGACCGACGGCCGCAACCGGCAGGACGGTTACGGCAACGCCGACGTGAAGTACAGCGTCTTCGCGCACTCGGTCCCGCTGGATCCGGCCAAGACGGTCGAGTTCGTGGTCCTGCCCTCGAACGCCAACGTTCACATCTTCGACATGGCGATCGCGCCCTGACCGCGTAGGGGGCGGCGGCCCTGCGGGGCGCGCCCCGGGCCCCGGCCCGCGACCGCCGGACGGGCCGGAGTCCGCCGCACACGGCACGGACGAGCCCGTCCGGCGTCCGAGGACACGCCCGCCGCGCCGTCCTCAGACGGCGATCACCTTGATTCCGGCATCGGTGAGGCGGCCCGTCGCCTCGGCGGAGATGGCGGAGTCGGTCACCACGACGTCGATGCGGTCCAGCCCGCAGATCCGGGCGAAGGCACGCTTGCCCATCTTGGACGAGTCGGTCACCACGATCACCCGGTGCGCGCGTTCGGCGAACAGCCGGCTGACGCTCGCCTCGTCCTCCTGGTGCGCCATGACGCCCAGGTCCGGGTCCACCCCGTCGACGCCGAGGACGACGACGTCCAGCACGACCTCGTTGAGTACGCCCATGGTCAGCGGCCCGACCAGCTCGTACGTCTGCGGGCGGGCCACCCCGCCGGTGACCACGATCTTGATCTGCGGCCGCACCGCCAGCTCGCCCGCGATGTTGAGCGCGTTGGTGACCACGGTCAGGACCGGACCGACGGGGGCGGGGGCGGAGCCGGCGGTGGGGACGGCGGCCGTGTCGCGCAGGCCGCTGCCGGTCCGCAGCGCCAGGGCCCGCGCCACTTCCGTCGTGGTCGTGCCGCCGTTGAGGCCCACCACTTCGCCGTCGGCGACCAGATCGGCCACGGCCGCGGCGATCCGCTGCTTCTCGGACGCGTGCCGGGAGGACTTGTAGCGCAGCGGCAGCTCGTACGAGACGCCGTGCGCGATCGCGCCGCCGCGGGTCCGCACGAGCATCTGCTGCTCCGCGAGTTCGTCGAGGTCCCGGCGGATCGTCGCGGCGGAGACCTCCAGGGTGGTGGCGGCCTCCTCGACCTCCAGCCTCCCCTCGGCGGCCAGCAGTTCCAGCAGCGCGCTCCACCGCTCGTGTTTGGACATGCGGCCGGACTCCTTCGTGCCAGACGTGCGTGAAGGTGATGGTAGCCCGCCGGGCGGTACGGCTCCGGGGAGCGCGCAGCACCGCGAGGGAGCCCCGCGAGGGCGTCCTGGACTGCGTGTTCCCCTTCGTGGATACTTCGCCCCACGGCAGACCCACGCTCGAACCTGCTTGAAAACCGACTGCTTTGAGCAGTTCCAATCATCGGGGAGTTCGTCCAATGTCCACCGCAGATTCCTCCCGCACCTCGGCCGAGATCGCCTCCCAGCCCGCCACCTGGGCCGAGGCGGCCACGTCGCTGCCCCTCCACACCGACGCCCTGCCCCGCCGCGGCGAGCGCGTCGCCGTGATCGGCTGCGGCACCTCCTGGTTCATGGCCCAGGCGTACGCGGTACTGCGCGAGAGCGGTGGCCACGGTGAGACGGACGCCTTCGCCGCCTCGGAGTTCCCGTACCGCGACGGCTACGACCGCGTACTGGCGATCACCCGTTCCGGCACCACGACCGAGGTCCTGGAGGTGCTCCGGCGCGTGAAGGGCACCGTGCCCACCGGCGCGATCACCGCCGACCCGGCGACGCCCGTCATGCGGGCGGCGGACGCCGTGGCCGTGCTGGACTTCGCCGACGAGGAGTCGGTGGTGCAGACCCGCTTCGCCACCACCGTCCTCGCGCTCCTCCGCGCCCACCTGGAGGCCGAGGACGCCCTGCCGGCCGGTGTGCGCCCGCTCGCGGAGGCGGTCCGGGACGCCGAACTCGCCGTCACCGTGCCGCCGGCCGCCGAAGTGCTCGGTGCCGAGCAGTTCACCTTCCTCGGCACCGGCTGGACGTACGGTCTCGCGCTGGAGGCGGGGCTCAAGATGCGCGAGGCGGCGGGCGCCTGGACGGAGGCGTACCCGGCCATGGAGTACCGGCACGGCCCGATCAGCATCACCGGCCCCGGCCGGGTGGCCTGGATCTTCGGCGCGCTGCCGCAGGGCCTGGCGGAAGACGTCCTGCGGGTCGGCGGCACGGTGGCCGCCGGCTCCCGCGGGGCACAGGGCGACCTGGACCCGCTGGCCGACCTGATCCGCGTCCAGCGCCTGGCGGTCGCGCTCGCCGAGGCGCGCGGTTACGACCCGGACAGGCCGCGCAACCTCACGCGGTCCGTGGTCCTGGAGGACACCACCGCGTAACGCTCAGTACCGGCCCAGCGGGTACGCCGTACGGTCCCGCCAGCGGTCGCCGTCCCGGACGATCAGGTGGACCGCACCGACCCGGACGGTCAGCGGCAGGGCGGGCGCGCACTCGGCCTCCAGCAGGTCGTACGCGCGCTCGTACGTCTGTGGGCCCTCGTGGTTGGCGAGCGTCAGATGAGGGTCGAGGCCCTCGCCGAACAGGCCCCGGTAGGGCACCGCTTCGGGCCAGCGGCCGGTGAGCTCCTTGGTGAGCGCCCGTACCGGATCGTGCGGCCGCGGGTCGAGGAAGAGGACGCCCGGGTACCGGCCGAACCCGGTGAAGGACAGCTCGAAGGGGTCGTGCGAGCGGAACAGTTCCAGCAGTTCGCGGTGGACCGGACCGTCGATCCGGCTCGCGTGGAGGAACGGGTAGAGCACGGTGACGTGGGCGGGAGAACCGGTCCTGACGAGCGGATCGGCCTCGGGGACCTTGACGGTCAGGGCCGTGTCCCCGTCGACGTCCGGCCACCCCACTGCCCCGCCCCTCCCCTCGGCTGTTCCCGCGGGAGCCAAGAGAACCACAGGCGGCCCGGCCCCCGGCGCTCAGCCCCCTGCCCCTGCCCCTGCCCCTGCGTACGGCCGCCAGTACGCCGAGCAGCGCGCCCGCCGCGAGCACGGTCAGGCCGCGGGTCCACACCTCGCGCTCGATCTGGGTCGCGAGGAGGACGCAGGACACCGCACCGAGCACGGCGACCGGGGTGGGCGTCCTGAAGTGGTCGTGGGGCACCGCGTCGCGGCGCAGCACGAGCACGGCCGTATTGACGACGAAGAAGACGACGAGGAGCAGCAGGACGAGGGTGGAGGCGAGCGCGGCCACGTCACCGGTGAGCGCGAGCAGGAGGGAGAGCGAGGTGGTGGCGGCGATCGCGGCCCACGGGGTGCGGCGGCCGGGCAGCACCTTGGCCAGAAAACCCGGGAGGAGTCCGTCGCGTGCCATGCCGTACGCGAGCCGGGAGGACATGATGCCGGTGAGCAGTGCGCCGTTGGCGACCGCGACCAGCGCGATGAAGCCGAACAGCCGTGCCGGTACTCCCCCGGCGGCCTCGACCACTTCGAGCAGCGGTCCGCTGGAGGCGGCGAGCGTCTTCGTGTCGACCGCCGCCGTGGCCGCGATGCCCACCAGTACGTAGACCAGACCGCGGTGACCAGCGCGCCGAACAGGGCGCGCGGGTAGGACCGCCGGGGGTCGCGGGTCTCCTCGGCGACATTGACGGACGTCTCGAAGCCGACGAAGGAGTAGAAGGCGAGGACGGAGCCGCTCAGGACCGCCGCCGCGGGCCCGTGTCCGGGCGTACCGAGCTCGGTCAGTCTGCTCAGGTCGCCGTCGCCGCGCAGCACCACCCAGGCGCCGAGCCCGACGACCAGCACCAGGCCGCCGACCTCGACGACCGTGGCGACGGTGTTGGCCCGGGTCGACTCCCTGATGCCGCGGGCGTTGAGCAGGGCCAGGGCCGTCAGGAAGACCACCGCCACGAGCGCGACGGGCAGGGAGACGAAGGCGGTCAGGTAGTCCCCGCCGAATCCCCGGGCGAGGGCCGCGACGGAGACGACGCCCGCGGCGAGCATGCAGAAGCCCGCGAGGAAGCCGGCGAACGGCCCGTAGGCGAGGGTGGCGTAGTGCGAAGCACCGCCCGCCCGGGGGTACTTCGTGGCGAGTTCCGCGTACGAGGACGCGGTCAGCAGGGCGAGGCCGAGCGCGACGGCGAGGGGCACCCACACGGCGCCGCCCGACTCGACGGCGACCTGGCCCACCAGCACGTAGACGCCCGCGCCCAGCACATCGCCGAGGATGAAGAAGTAGAGCAGCGGTGTCGTCAGAGTCCGCTTGAGCGGGCCGCCCGGGGCCGGTCCCGGTGCCGGTGCCGATTCCTGTGCTGCTGTCCCGTGCGAGGCCACGGCTTCCCTTTCTCGCTTCTCCACCGACCGCGTGCTGCCGCTGCCGTGACGCCCCGCTTCTGCGGCGCCCCGCTCCTGCGGTACCCCGTTTCCGCGATGCCACCGCTGCGGGGCGTGGGCAGACCGACCTCGGCATCACGCTGACGCGCGAGGCCATCAGGACGAGCGACGAGGCCGACTCCGTACGGGGGAAGGCCCAGAACACCTACCGGCTCGCCGAGGCGTACCTGCGCGCCCTGGGCGAGGCGCAGTGGGCGGCAGGACCGTTCCGCCGAGGCGGAGGCCACCCTGCGGGAGGCGCTGACCGCCGCCGAGGAGGTCGGGGACCGGTTCCTGCAGGCCCGCATCGAAACCGACCGTGCCTGCGCCGAAGCCATCCGCGGTGACGCCGCGGCCCTCGCGCGGCTGCAGCGGGCCCACGAGATCTTCCGCTCTCCGGCCGCGACCTCCTGGGAGGAGCGCACCGCCCGGATCACGGACATGATCGGCACGGCGCGGCAGGGCGCACGGGTCGACGCCGAGACGCTGGCGGGGCAGCCGGGCCGCCTCGGCGTTCACCACCTCGACCCGCGGGAAGCGCCTGCTCAGGGCGGAGGCCAGCCGCGGGTTGATCTCGACCGCCACGTGGTGACCACGACCGCCCAGCAGCTCCTGGATCATTCCGGTGAAGGCCCCTGTTCCCGGGCCGAGTTCGACGACCACGGGGTCGCCCGTCTCGGGCACGGGGCGCGGTCACGCCGCGGCGAGTCTGCGCGAACTCGGTGCCACCGCACCGATCTGCAGGGGTGACCGCAGGAACTCATGGAGCATCACACCGGTATCGCTCGTCAACGCGCTCTGCCTCTCAGAATCAGATGGTGATGGCCGCTGCCGGCCCCTGCCGGTGCACGGACTACTCCCGCATGCCGGCCAGTTCGACCGGCCGGGTGCGCAGCGCGAGCGACGCGGGCAGTACGGCGGACACGGTGGCCAGTACGGCGCTGGCCGCGACCACGGCGCCGACGGTCCCCCAGGGCACGACGACCGCCGACCAGACGCCGAGCAGCCCCAGCGCGCCCCACACACCGAGCAGGTTCAGTACGGACACGGCGCCACCGATCACGGCACCCACCGCCACCACCACCAGCGCCTCCACCGCGACCAGTCGCAGGACCTGCGGTTTGGTCGCCCCGGTGAGACGGAGCACCGCGAGGTCGCGCACCCGGTCGGAGGTGGCCATCACCAGGGTGTTGGCCAGGGCGATTCCGGTGTAGACGAGGGCGATTCCCAGGATCATCAGCAGGCCGAGGCGGGTGTTCTCGCTGGAGCGCGGGTAGTGCTCCGTCACCCACTCGCTCCTCGTCAGCACCTCGGTGCCGCTCGCCCGGCCCGCCTCGCGCAGCTTGGCCGCGACGGCCGAGCGGTCGCGCGTCCTCGACCTTGACGTCGACACGGTCGATGCCGGCGCCGGCGGCGTTGCGCGGCGTCAGGTACACACCGTTGCTGCCGGTGCCGGTGCCGAGTACCGCGGCCACCTTGAGCGAGACCTTGCGGCCGTCGCCCAGCCAGACGCCGACCTGTTGCCCGACGGTACTGACCAGCCACTCCTCGTTGACGATGATGCTCTTGTCGTCGAGATCGGTGATCCTGCCCGCCACCACGGGCAGGCTGGACACGGCGGCCAGGGCGTCCGGGTCCACCGCCTTGGCCTCGGACCTGATCAGCGCCGTGCCCTCTTCGAGCACCGTCACCCCGGTGGAGCGCGACGCGCTGACCGTGGCGCCCGGGATGTTCCCGGCCCGCTCCACGAACTCCGGGGGAAGAGCGCGGCCTTCGCCGGCCGGGGAGACCACGAAGTCGGCGGCCGTCTGGTTCCCCGCCTCGGTGGCCTTGGCCTCGTTGATGGTGGCCACCGTCCCCATGAGGGAGGCGGCCAGTGCGACGGTGATGATGACGGGGGCGGCCACGGCGGCGGTCCTGCGCACCCCGGCAGCCGCGTTCTCCCTGGCCAGTACGCCGGTGGCGCCGGGCAGCCGGGACGGCAGCCAGGTCATGAGCCGGGTCAGCGGCCGCACCACGACCGGCGCGAGCAGGGCGAACCCGACGATCAGCAGCATCGGCTGGGTGATGTACGTCTTGCGCTTGAGGACGTCCCCGGGGTCGGAGACGAGCGCCATGACGAGCAGCCCGATTCCGGTCAGCAGTACGGCCGCGCCCGCCAGCCACCGGCTCAGCGGCATCGCCCGGCTGTCGACGGCCGATTCGCGCAGCGCCTCGGTCGGCCCGACCTTCCCGGCCCGGTAGGAGGAGACCAGTACACCGGCCATGGCCACGACCAGTCCGGTCCAGAAGGCCGTGTGCAGCGGCCAGGTCTGGTCCCCGATGGCGAACCAGTGCGGCGCGATCTTCACGTCGACCATCCAGGCGGCGAGCCGGGGCGCTCCTGCGGCGCCCAGCCAGCAGCCCGCGGCCGAGGCCAGCACGCCGATGACGACGGCTTCGGCGTACACCATCCGCCGCACCTGGCCGGGCGTGGCGCCCGCCGTGCGGAGCAGGCCGAACTCGCGCCTGCGCTGGGCCACCGCGAAGGAGAAGGTCGAGGCCACCACGAAGACGGAGACGAAGCCGGTGATGGCGGCCGCCGTGCCCAGCAGCGCGTTGACCGAGACCAGGGCCTCGGCGTCGCGGTCCGGGTCGGGATCGGCCCTGCGCCGGTCGTCACCCGTGAGGACCACCATGCCGGTGCTCCCGTCGGCCACCGCGGCGACCGCTTCCGCGTCCGCGTGCACCACGACGGCGTCGATGGGCGGGGAGATCCTGGCGGCCTCGGCGCCGGTGAAGAACACCGCGGTCTCGAAGCCCGCGGGCCGCACGGTGCCGACCACGGTCCTGGTGCCGGTGCCCGCGGAGGTGCTGACCTCGATCCGGTCGCCCGTACGCACACCGGCGCCGGGGCCTGCCGTGACGACGACCTCGCCGGGCGCTGAGGGGGCGCGTCCGCCGGAGAGCCGGTAGGGGGTGGCATCCGCGACCGGCCACGGGTGGCCGACGACCGCCCCGCCGTCACCGGCCAGGTCCGCGTCCGCGACGTTCACCGGGAAGGTCCGGTCCTCGACCGTACGGCCGAGCGCGGCGAGTTCGGCGGCCAGTTCCCCGGGCACCGCGCGGGGGTCGGCGAGGGGCTGTGTCCGGACGCCGATGGGCGTGTCGACCCGGAGCTGGTCCGACGCCTGGACCACCACGGGGGCCGCGGCGAACCGCTCGGGTCCCCGGTCCGGGGCGCTGAACGTGGCCGCGAGCGCGAGTCCGGTGGTCGCGATGAGCCCTACGCCCAGGGCCAGGGTTACGAAGGAGCCGACGAAGGTGACCCAGCGGGTCCTCATGCCGCGCAGCGCGAGACTCAGCACGGGACCGCCGCCAGCTTCGTCATGCGCGCGGCGACCTGCTCGGCGGCCGGGGAGTACAGCTCGTCCTGCACCCGGCCGTCGGCCAGGAACAGCACCCGGTCGGCGTAGGAGGCGGCGACCGGGTCGTGCGTCACCATGATCACGGTCTGGCCGCCGTCGACCATCGAGCGGAGCATGGACAGCACCTCCCGGCTGGTGGTGGAGTCCAGCGCGCCGGTCGGCTCGTCGCCGAAGAGCACCTCCGGGCGGGTGACCAGGGCGCGGGCCAGTCGCCACGCGCTGCTGCTGGCCGCCGGACATCTCGCTGGGCCGGTGCCCGGCACGCTCGCGCAGCCCCACCCGCTCCAGCACCTCGAGTACGTGGGCCCGCTTGGGCCGGCGTCCGGCCAGCCGCAGCGGGAGCGCCACGTTCTGCTCCGCGGTGAGCGAGGGGAGCAGGTTGAAGGCCTGGAAGACGAAACCGATCCGCTTGCGGCGCAGCAGCGTCAGCTTGGTCTCGTTGAGCCGGGTCAGGTCGGTGTCGCCCAGGAACACCTGGCCGCCGGTCGGCCGGTCCAGACCCGCGGTGCACTGCAGGAGGGTCGACTTGCCGGAGCCCGAGGGGCCCATCACGGCGGTGAAGGTGCCCTGGGGGATGTCCAGACTGACCCGGTCCAGCGCGGTCACCGCGCTGGCGTCCTTGCCGTAGGACCGGGTGACCGAACGGAGCCGGACGGCTGCTTGATTCATGGTGTCCACTCAATAGGGCCCGCGCTTCCGACACATCGGAGCGGAGCGGAGTCTTGGTGGTGGAGGTAGCTCCACCCTCATGTGCACGATGTATGCACCCCCGCGGAAAAGGCAGCGAACCGGCGGGCAGGAACCTGCGGCGGCAGCAGCCTGCACGCGCGCGGAAGACCCGCGGCCCGCCACCTCCACGGATCATGACGCGTGCAAGGTCGTGACATCAGACGCTGTGAGAGGTGGGTTCGCGTGACGGTCATCGACGCCGACAGGGGGAGCCGATGGTTCCGGAGGCACCGGCGGGCCGGGGCGACACGGGCCCGGCTGGTCTGCTTCCCGCACGCGGGCGGTACGGCGACCCTGTTCCACAACTGGCCGGGGCGGATACCCGGCGATGTCGAACTGCTCGCCGTCCAGTACCCGGGCCGGCAGGAGCGGTTCGCCGAACCGTGCATCGAGGACATGACGGAGCTGGCCGACCGGATCACCGGTGCGCTGGAGCCCGTACTCGCCGGACCGCGGCCGCTGCCCCTGGTCCTGTTCGGACACAGCCTCGGCTCCGCGGTCGCCTACGAGGTGGCCCGTCGCCTCGACGAACGGCACGGCATCGTCGCGGACCGCGTCGTCGTGTCGGGGCGCGGCGCGCCCCACCTCGAACGCGGCGGGAACCTGCACCTGCTGGACGACGACCGGCTCATCGCCTCGGCACGGCGGCTGGGCGACCTGGCCTCGTCCGTCTACGACGATCCCGACCTGAGGCCGCTGCTGCTTCCTTCGCTGCGCGGCGACTTCCGGCTGATCGAGTCGTACCGGCCGCACCGGCCGGCCGCCCTGCGGGCACCGGTCACCGCGGTGGGCGGCGACGCCGACCCGGGGTGCCGGGTCGCCGAGCTGGAGTCCTGGTCGGAGCTGACCACGGCCGGGTTCGAGAGCCGGGTGTTCCCCGGCGACCACTTCTACCTGGTGCCCGCGGAGGCGGAGCTGCTGGCGTTCCTCAGCGAGCGCCTCTGAACCCGCCGGCCCCTGCGGCCACGCCTACGACGCGACGGCCGAAGCACCGCGCCGCAGCGACAGCAGCGGCGGGAGCGACGTGGTGACCAGCAGCAGCGCGAGGCCGCGACCAGCACACCGGACCCGCCCCACTGCTGCCACGAACTCCCCGCCAGAAGGCCCAGCACCACACAGGACGGAGCCCACAGCAGGCTGCCGAGGACCGACCAGCCCAGGTACGGGCCCCAGGGCACCCGCACGGTGCCGCACATGACGGGGACCATCGTGCGGAGCGCCACGTTGAACCGGCCGAGCAGCACGGCCCGGCCGCTGTACGTACTGACGGCGCTCAGCGCGGCCCGGTACTTGCGCGATTCCGTGACCCGGGCCGGCAGGCCGGCCGCGAGCCTGACCCCCCACACCCGTCCGACGAGATGACCGAGCAGATTGCCCGCCACCGCTCCGAGCACCGCGGCCGTGAGCGCGCCGGCCAGCGGAAGGCTGCCCTGGTGCGTGAGCACCCCGCTCACCACCAGCGCCGTCTGGGAAGGAAGCAGCATGCCCAGCACAGGAAGTACCGGCTCCACCGTGGGCAGCAGGAAGACGATGACCAGCGTCAGCCAGACCGGCACGGTTGACAACTGGGCCTTGAGCCAGTCCATGGGGATCCCCTCAGTGTCGGGCGGCCCCGGAGTGCGGGGCGGGAGCAGTCGGCTGCCCACTGCCTCAAGGAGACCCGGCCGGCCGGGTCCGGCACATTGCAACTGGGAGGACTCTTCCGGGAGAGGCAGTGCCCACCCGAAAGGTGGAGCTAGCTGGGTGGTCCGCCCGCACGGCGTTTCGTAGCGTGCCCTCATGCCCTCCCCCAGCCTCTGGCAGGCACTCCAGCAGCGTCGTTACGTCCTCAGCAGCTGGCCGTGGCGCGCGGCGCTCTATCTGCTGACCAGCGTGGCGCTCGGCATGGCCACGCTGGTCACGCTGCTCCTGCTCGCCGTCGCGGGCAGTGTGCTCACGGTGGTCCTGATCGGCGTGCCCCTGCTGCTCATGCTCGTACTCACCGGAGTTCCGCTGGCCGCGCTGGAGCGCCACAGGCTCCGGCTGATCGACTCGGGCCCGTTTCCCGGACCGCACCGCGAGCCGGCCGGCACCGGGCTGTCGTCCTGGCTGCGCACGCGGATCCAGGAGCGTGCCACCTGGCGGGAGCTGGGCTACGCGCTGCTGTTCGCCTTCCTGCTGTGGCCCCTGGAGGGGCTCGTCGTGGGTACGGTGCTCACGGTCTGCGGCGGTCTGGTCGCCACCCCCGTGATGATGGCGGCGGGCGGCGACGGGGAAGCGCGCGTACTCAAGCTCTGGCTCGCCGACTCCTACCCGGAGGCCTTCGCCGCGCTGTTGGCCGGGGTGCTGCTCCTCCCCCTGCTCGCCTATCCGCTGGGCGTACTGGCCGCCGGCCGCGCCGTACTGACACGGCAGTTGCTCTCCGTCCCCGAAAGCGGGCTCGACTCCCGCGTGCAGGAGCTGGGCCGTTCCCGGATGCGACTGGTGGACGCCTTCGAGGCGGAGCGCCGCCGCATCGAACGCGATCTCCACGACGGGGCGCAACAGCGCCTGGTCGCCCTGTCCATGACGCTGGGTCTGGCCAGGCTCGAAAGCCCCGCCGAGCCGCTGGGCGGCCTGCTGGCCAAGGCGCACGAGGAGGCGGGGGTCGCGCTGGTGGAGATCAGGGAGCTGATCCGGGGCATCCACCCCCAGATCCTCACGGACCGGGGCCTGGAGGCCGCCGTCGAGGACATCGCCGACCGCTCGGCGGTCCCGGTGGACGTGAGTTTCGACCTGCCGGGACGCCTGCTCGAAGCCGTGGAGACAGCGGTCTACTTCGCGGTCTGCGAGGCCCTGGCCAATGTCGCGAAGCACAGCAGGGCCACCCGGGCCCGGGTGACCGGACGGGCCGAGAAGGGCCGGCTGACCGTGGAGGTGGAGGACGACGGGGTGGGCGGCGCCGACACGGTCGACAGGACGGGGCTCCAGGGGGTGGCCGATCGCATCTCGGTGCTCGGAGGCCACCTGCTAGTGTCCAGTCCGCCCGGCGGGCCCACGGTGTTCCGCCTGCAAGTCCCCTGCTCACCCGCCCGATCGAGGACATGATGTTGCGCATCGTACTGGCCGAGGACAGCGTGCTCCTGCGGGAGGGCCTGGTCGGTCTGCTGGAGCGATTCGGTCATCAGGTGGTGGCAGGGGCCGGAACCGCCGAGGAGCTGACCGCGGCGGTCGCCGAGCACCGCCCGGACATCGTGGTGACCGACGTCCGCATGCCGCCCGGCTTCTCCGACGAAGGACTGCGCGCCGCGATCAGCCTGCGCAAGCAGCAGCCGGGCCTGCCCATCCTGGTGCTCAGCCAGTACGTCCAGCGCGCCTACGCGGAGGACCTGCTCGACTCGTCGGACGGTACGAGCGTCGGCTACCTGCTCAAGGAACGCATCGGCAACGTCGAGGAGTTCATCGACGCCCTGCACCGGGTCGCCGACGGCGCCACGGTGGTGGACCCCGAGGTGGTCGGCAGCTGATCCGGCACCGCCGCGACCCCATGGCGCGGCTGACCGCCCGCGAGCAGGAAGTGCTGGCCCTGATGGCGGAAGGCAAGTCCAACGCCTCCATCGCCGCGGCCCTGACGGTCAGTGAGGGAACGGTCAGCAAGCACTTCGGCAGCATCCTCACCAAGCTCGACCTCAGCCTGTCCGACTCCACGAACCGCCGGGTCCTGGCGGTACTCGCCTACTTGCGCGGGTGACCCCCGCGCCCGCGTCCTTCCCCCGCCCCTCAGACCGCGAGCCAGCCACGCTGCGCGGCCAGCGCGCCCAGCTGGAACCGGCTGCGGGCCCCGAGCCGGCCCATCAGCTCGGCAGTGATCCGACGGCTGGTGCGCACGGACACGCCGAGCTTGCGGGCGATGACCTCGTCGGTGAGTCCACTGGCGAGCAGCCCCAGTACGGCACTCTCCTGGTCCGCCAGGGCGCCGTCGCTGTTCCGGCAGCGGTCCTCGCCGAACCGTGCCGCCAGCTGCCAGACGTGTTCGAACAGCGCCTGCAGCGCGGC
The DNA here is from genome assembly GCA_003719395.1 of Streptomyces altiplanensis. GTDB lineage: Bacteria > Actinomycetota > Actinomycetes > Streptomycetales > Streptomycetaceae > Streptomyces > Streptomyces altiplanensis. The sequence goes on along the minus strand of RHMC01000019.1, from coordinate 43,252 downwards.
GACCGGCCCCGGTCCGGACAGCAGGAAGGCACCCCGGTCCGGATCGTTGGGATCGACCGGGACGAGCGCCACCCGCCGGTCCCAGATGATCATTCGCAGCGGCAGGTGGGCCACGGTCCTGACCTGGCCCCCCTGCTCACCGAGCCACTGGGCGTACTCACTGGTCGGCCGGTCGTTGCGGATGCTGTCCAGGCAGACGGACCTGACCCGTACGGACCGCTCCAGCAGCATGAGGTCCAGCGCCCTGGCCTCCCGCAGGCTCTCCGCCGGCTGCGCGCCCCCCGGCAGGAAGATCTCCACCTCTTCGCGGCACTCGTGGGCGGCCTTCTCGATCCAGGCATGGACCGCATCCGCGCCACTGGCCAGTTTCACCGTGCTGGGGGCGAGCCTGCCCTCCTCCTCCCGGTAATCGGCGATCAGCCGGGCGGCCGCGAGCTTGCTCGCCGAAAGGGACTGCTGGAGTTTCAGCAGTTCCATCTCCTGGGACTGAATGAGCATCTTGAGCCCCAGTTCCGGATCCACCAGACGGGTGGACCCGTGGTTCTCCCAGGACGGACGTACCAGCGAAAGTTCGGAAAGCTCCTCAAGCGCGGTGGAAACCCGGTCGACGGACCAGCCGAACTGTTCCGCCATCACCTGTATTTCTGTCTTCGGTTCTTTGAGCAGGGTGCGGTAGGCGTATTCCGCATCCTGGCCGAGGCCGATCTCCTTGAGCATGCCATTCCCCCTCCGCCACGGCGCCCACCGCGCATGGGCCGGTCCGTTCCCTTGATTCGCACTGCATCACTTCGCCGGCCGAGCCGGTGTCCCCCGGGGTTCAACCCAGTCCTGCCGTCTTCATGGCGAGAGCCTAGTCGCAGGCTTTTTCGGCTCATTTTTATGCGGCTTCCACTGCGGAAAATCGGGGAAAAATTAAGCCAAAAATTGGGTGGGGTACGGTTTGACCAGAACGAACGAAGCAGCTTCCGAGGGGGATCTCAAGAATGCGCAACAACAGAAATTTCTTCGCGGCGGTCATCGGTGCGGCCTGCTTGAACGTCCTGCTGTTCACCGGCACGGCGAATGCGGAAGACGACCTGCCCTGGACCCTCTCGGTCCCCACGGCGGTCGCGGCGGTCACCGTGACGGTCGGCGCGGAGGGCGACCTGCCCTGGACCGGGCCCACCCCGGCGCCGGCACTGTCCGGTGAGGCAGGAGCGCTGGACAGCGACCTGCCCTGGACGAAGTAACACACCACACCTACAAGGCGTCGACCGAGGTGGTCCCAGGGGGAACCACCGGCCGACGCCTTGCGCGTTCGGGCTCGTGGAGGGGGCGGCGCGCGCACCGGCCCCGGCCCACCGCTTCGACCGTCAGGAGCGGATGCGCAGCCCCGTGCCCCTCAGGCAGAGGGCGACATTGCGCACGGCGGCGGTGAGTTCCTCGATCACCTTGGCGGCCTGGTCCGCGTCGTGGAGGGCCGACCGGTCGACCTGCGCGAGGCCGAGTTCCTCCGTGAGCCGGCGTACCGCCTCGATGCTCTGGAGGGAGATCATGGGCGCCGGGGCGTCGGCGGAGGGCGCCGGGCGCGGAGGCGACTCCGGGTCCGGGTGGTCGATGGGGGACGAGTGGTGCATGCGGGTGACCGGTCGGACCGCGGACTCCTCGTATCCCACGCGTTCCTGACCGCCCAGGGGGCCCTGGTGCGCCGGAGCGGCGAAGGGGGCGGCGGGCGCGGGGTTCGCATGGTTCACGTGGTTCGCATGGTTCACGTGGGACGTCTCGGACGTGAGGCGCGGCACCGGGCCGCGGAGGGGCGGCGCCGCCTGCTCGAAGAGCGCCGTGCCGTTGGCCTGCGGTTCGTGCCGTGCGTCCGGGAGTCCGGAGCGGTGGGCCTCCGTGCCGTCCGTCGCCAGGTGGTTCCAGTCCGGCTGCTGTGCGGAGTTCGCGGGCCTCGCCCGCGGCAGCATGAAACCTTCGCTGTCCGAGAGCCCGAGGGCGAAGACCGGCTGGGACATGGCGGGCGGGTACTCGGCCATCCACTGCGCGCGGTAGCAGTCGACCTGGTCCGCGCAGGCGGTCCGGGCGTGGAAGACCGCGCTCCCGTCCTCCCGGTCGGGGTACCAGAGGTTGGGGCCGGGGAAGCGCACCGTCCGCATCCGGGGCTTGATGTGCTCCGCGCATCCGATGCAGCAGTCGGGCGGGACGATGAGGGTGACGCCTCCGTTGTGTTCGGGCCGCCGGGGGCCGCCCTCCCACCGGTACTCCCCGTTGTGGCAGGGGGGCAGTTCACCGCAGGCCCGGCAGACGGAGTAGTGCTCCGGCAGGACCTGCCAGTCGTGGGACGCCGGTGCGCACCAGTGCTTCGGAGCGGACCGGGGAAGGTTCTCGTTGCGCAGCACCAGGACGATGGGGCGCTTGTAGAAGTCCGCCCGCGCGGGGGCCTCCGTGGCCGGCTGCCCGTTGGCCCGGTGCAGGCTTTCGGAGTGCTTCCACAGCTCGACGTGATCACGCCAGGCTTTCTCGTACGACTTGGGCCACGGGTCGCGGTACCCGTGGATTTCGAGGATCCGCCAGGGCTGCCGGTCGACGACGACGATGTGGCCCGCTCGCAGGCGAAGGTGCGTACCGTCGTCGGCCTCTTCGGGCCAGTCGATCCGACCGATGCGAATGGGCTGATCGGGGAGCCATTCGCTGACGTGCATCACATGCTCCTCAACAACCAAGTTCTATCGACTGAATAGTTACTGGTAGTCTTGAGGACTTTGCACACAAAGCGGCCCAGCCACGCATGTACCGCCCGATTAATACCCGTACAGACCAATACCTCCAGTATCTCCCCCCTGAGAGCGGTCCTTAAGCAAGCCGAACGTGTGACGCGGGGTCACTCTCGTGAGGGAAGCCCTCAGAACTCCTGTGACGCCGCTCCCCCCGGCGCGGTCCGCCCCGTGACCCATGAGAACTTCACCCCCCGCCAGTGAGGGCGACACTGTCTGAAGTCCCCTCCAGCAGCTCCTCGCCGGCCCGGCCGGTCTTCTCCGGATCACTGCGGACCGCGGCCAGCTGCCCGGGGTGGGTGAGCAGTGCGAGCACACTGTTGCCGGTCTGGCTGACGGTGGTCTCGTGCCCGGTGACCAGCAGGCCGGTGCCGATGACGGGCCGACGGGCCGGCATCCGCGGGGCCGCGCACCTCAGGCTCCCAGCTCCCGGTACGCCGCCCCTATGGCCATCAGGCTCCGGGTCACCCCGGCGCTGTTCACCGCCGCGTAACTGATCACCAGCGCAGGGGGCCTCGACGTGTCCGTGAGGGTGTAGAAGTGACCGCCCCGGACCAGTACGGAACGGTGGCGGGCGGCCCGGACCAGGGCTTGCTCGTCGACATGGGCGGGAAGTTCGAGGTACGCCTGCAAGCCGCTGTCGCGGCCGATGAGGCGGCTGCCGGGAAAGCTCGCCCCGGCCTGGCGGCGCACGGCCTGGCGGCGGCGGTGGAACTCCGAGCGGAGCTTGCGCTGGTGCCGGTCGAAGGCGCCGGTGTCCATGAAGCGGGTGAAGACCAGCTGCTCCAGCCCGGAGCAGCCGATGTCCCAGCCCGCGCGGACGTGCTCGATCGAGGCCATCAGTTCCGAGGGGGCCGCGAGCCAGCCCAGGCGCAGGGCGGGGGCCAGGGCCTTGCTCGCGCTTCCGGCGTAGACCACCCGGTCCGGGGCGAGGCTCTGGAGCGCCGGGAGCCGGTCGTTGCGGTGCAGGAACGGGCTGTCGAAATCGTCCTCGATGACGTAGCCGTCGACCTCACGCGCCCAGGCCGTGAGGCGTTCGCGGCGGGCCCGGCTGAGCCGGGCGCCCGTGGGGAACTGGTTGCCGGGCGTGGCCAGGACGGCCCGTACGCCGCTCTCCTCCAGGAGGTCCACCCGCAGCCCGTCCTCGTCCACCGGGATGCCGACCGGACGCAGGCCCGAGCTGGTGATGAACTCCCGCTCGCCCGGGTGGCCGGGGTCCTCCACGCCGAGCGTGGTGTGACCGCGGTCGAGCAGTACCTTGCAGACCAGGGCGAGGCCCTGGGCGAACCCGGCCGTCACCATCATGTCCTCGGGGCGGCTCCGCACACCGCGCACCCGGCCCAGATAGCCGGCCAGTACGCGCCGGGTCAACGGGACGCCGGCCGGCTGGGAGTAACCGAGCTCCCGGCGCCCGGAGTTGTTGACCACGTGGGTGACGCAGCGGATCCACTCCTGGCGGGGGAAGTCCACGATGTTCGACGTCCCGGTGCGCAGGTCCCACGTGACTCCGGGGGCGGGCTCCGGGTCGGACGGCACGAGGGCGGAGCCGACGGCGTCGGACTGGGCGCGGCCCGAGATCGTGGTGCCCGAACCGCGCTTGGTCTCCAGGTATCCCTCGGCCGACAGCTGCTCGTAGGCCTCCACCACGACGCTGCGGGACACGCCGATGTCCAGGGCCAGTTGGCGGCTGGAGGGGATCCGTGTGCCCGGCCACAGGGTCCCGTCGTCGACTAACCCGCGCAGCGAGTTGCGCACCTGGACAGCCAGCGGAAGGCGCGAATCCCGGTCCACGGTGAGCCCCAGTTGCCACGACAAGTGGTCTCCTCCCGGACGGTCGAAGTGGTATGGCCCGCGCATTCTCACATTTGATGAAGTCGTCTCGCACACACATTCGCCGCCGGGCAGGCTGCCGGCGGCACGGGGGGTGGTGCGGGGGAGCCGGGACGGTGCGGTCCTGGCATGCGTGACGTGCGGCGCTGCATGACCGGAGTGCGCCGCGGACGTGATGGTTGATTCCTCGAAGCCCCTACGGTCCGTTCGGATCAGAAAGGTTTCGTCATGTCGTTGTTGTCAGAGCTGGACCCGCCCGGAGCCGGGGCGGCGGGGCCGGCGCAGGGAGCCGCCGGGCGCCCCCGCGCGGCCCGGGGCCGTGCGGGTGCGCGTGGTCTCCGAAGAACTTCCGCCCGTCGGCGCGCTGAGCCTGTACGAAGCCCTCGCCGCCACGCGGGAACAGGGCGACGTCTACCTCTTCGAGAGCCTGGACGGGCCGGACCAGGACCGGCACTTCGCCGCCGTCGGCTGCGGACGCCTCGCGGAGCTGCGCGTCTTCGCCGACCGGGTGGAGCTCGTCGCCCCCGGTGATCTCGGCGACGCGCTCGCCGCGGCCCTGACGGCGGCCGTCGGGGCGCCGTACGGCGCGGAGGGCGGCACACGGCGGTGGGGCGTACGCGATTCCGGCACGGTGTGGCGGATCCTGCGCGCGGTGCAGGGCGCTTCGACGTCGACACCGAGGTGCCCACGGGGACCTTCGCCTTCGGTTTCCTCACCACGCTGTCGTACGAGGCGGCCTGGGCCATGGAGGACCTCCCGGCCCAGCCGGCCGGGGCGGACATGCCGCGCTGCACCCTCACCCTCTTCAGGGACACGGTCTGGTACGACCTGCGGGACGGCGGGGTGCGTCATCTCGTGGCCGAGGGGCCGCGGTTGCCGGCGGACGGGGGCCAGGAGCCGCTGCGGGCGGTCGTGGCCAGGGTGAACGCCCAGGGCGTGGCGGGCGTGCCGCCGCCGTGCCGGACGCTCCGGCGCCCCGGTCCGTGCGGGACACCGTGGACGAGGAGACGTTCGTCGTGCGCGCCAAGCGGTGCCTCGGCCACATCGAGATCGGTGACGCCTACCAGATCCAGATCGGCCACCGCATCGACGTCGAGAGCGCGTTGACGCCGCTCGAGGTGTACCGGCGCCTGCGCCACCGCAATCCCTCCCCCTACATGTACCTCGTCCCCTGGGCGGGGCGGACGGTGATCGGGGCGAGCCCCGAGCTGTTCGTGCGCATCCAGAACGACACCATCTCCATGCGTCCCATCGCGGGCACCGCGCCCCGCGCCGCCGACCCGGACGAGGACGGCCTCCGGGTGGCGGAGCTGCGGGCCAGCGCCAAGGAACAGGCCGAGCACGTCATGCTGGTCGACCTGTGCCGCAACGACATCGGGCGGGTCAGCGTGCCCGGGACGCTCTCCGTCGACACGATGATGGAGGTCGAACCCTTCGCCTACGTCCATCACCTGGTCTCCACCGTGTCCGGCCGGGTCAGGGAGGGCACCGACGTCTGGACGGCGATCTGCGCGACCTTCCCCGCGGGCACCATGACCGGCGCGCCGAAGCTGCGCGCCATGGAGATCATCGACGACATCGAGGACCATCCGCGCGGCATCTACGCCGGGGCGCTCGGCCTGGTCGACGTGCGCGGGTTCGCGGTGCTCGCCCTGTGCATCCGGACCGCCGTCCACGACGGGGAGCGCTACAGCACCCAGGCGTCGGCGGGCATGGTCGCCGACTCCGATCCCCGCGCCGAATGGCGCGAGACGCTGGCGAAGATGAGCGCCACCTACTGGGCGCTGACGGGCGAGGAGCTGTTGAAGTGAAGGTCCTGCTCGTCGACGCGTACGACAGTTTCAGCCACATCACTCGACCATTCACCTGCCTCACCTCGGCGGAGACCGAGGTGGTCCGCTCGCGCACCCGCACGGTGGAGCAGCTGGTGGACTCGGCACCCGACGCGGTGGTCCTCGGCCCGGGACCCGGGCACCCGGCGGACTCCGGGCACGTCGAGCTGGTGCACGCCTTCGCCGGACGGGTGCCGCTGCTCGGTGTCTGCCTGGGGCACCAGGCGATCGGCCTCGCGTACGGGGCGCGGATCGCCGTCGCCAAGCACCTGATGCACGGCAAGACCAGTCCCGTCGAGCACGACGGGCAGGGGGTGTTCACGGGCGCCGCGCGGCCGCTGACCGTCACCCGCTACCACTCGCTGATCGTCACCGATCCGCCCGCGGAACTGGCGGTGACGGCGACGTCCGTGGACGACGGTTACGTGATGGGCGTCCGGCACCGGACGCTCGCCGTCGAAGGGGTGCAGTTCCATCCGGAGAGCATCATGACGGAGGACGGGATGCGGCTCTTCGGGAACTTCCTGGAGGGGGCGGGTGCGGTGAGCGCGCTGGGGAGCGCCGCCCGCTGAAGGGGGGCCGAGGGAACAACGGGGACACGGGGAACACGGGAAATGATCCGGGGGGATCACATGAACGGCCGAGCAACCGCTGAGGCGGTGTCGCCGACCACGACGACCGCCTGCGCCAGGAACGCCGGGAAGACCGGGGAGACCAAGGAGACCAGAGAGGCCGGGGAAGCCGGGGAAGCCGGGCGGGCCACGACGGCGCCCACGGGGCCAGGGGTTTCCGGCCCCGCGGCGCGAAGAGCCACCGCCGGCTGACCGCCGCGCGGCGTCCGGCCGGGCCGTCACCGCCGCCCCGGCCGGCGGCCGGAGCGGCAGCCCGTGCCCGGCGTACCAAGCCTCCGAAGGCGCCGTACGCCCCGCCCCTGCCACCGGAGCCGGCACTCGCGCCACGCCGCACCGCATCCGCACCGCCGTGCCGGGTCTGATCGCCGCCCCGCCGCGGGCAGCCCGGACCCCCGCGGCCGCCGCGACCGTCGCGGGCCGTGCCGCCCCGAACGCCCCGGGCACCGGCGGAAACCGAACGCCTCCGTACCGCCGCGCACGGCGGCCGTACGCCTCCACGACCGCGCACCCGCGTCACGAAGACACCTGCTTCGCGCGCGGCGGCCCGCACGGCGCCGCCCCACGCGCGCTTCCACCACGAGAGGACCCCTCACCCATGTGGCTGCCCACTCAGGGCCCCGCGGCCGACTTCGCCGCCCGGTATCTCGAACTCCACCGGGCCTTCTACGGCCGGACGCTCACCGACACGGCCCTCGCGGACTGGCGCACCCGCCAGCTGCGTACCGTTCTCGACCAGGTCAGCACCGGATCGCCTTTCTACGCACGGCACTTGAAGGGCGTCGACCTCGCGGCGATCACGCCGGACGACCTCTCGGCGCTGCCCTACACCACCAAGGCCCATCTGCGGGAGGAAATGCTCGACGTCCTCAGCAGGCCGCTCGCCGACGCCCTCTTCTTCTACGAGACGACCGGCACCACCGGCCGGGCGACGCCCTGCCCGCGCGACGGCCGGGAGATCACCGCCAGCAACGCGCACATCACCGAGTCCTGGGCGTCGATCTTCCGCCACCACTTCGGCGGACACGCGCCGCGTATCGGTCTGATGGGCCCGACCGAGGTGCACTCCTTCGGCGACACCCTCGGGGACATCGCCCGCAACGTCGGCTCGCTCAACGCCAAGATCTGGCCGTACTCGCCCGTCATCGGCTTCGAGAAGGCCCTGCAGCTGATGAAGGACCTCGAACTCGAGGTGATCTGCTGCACGCCGGGGGTCGCCCTCACCCTGGCCAAGGCCGCCGAGCACTTCGGCTACGACCTGCGCCGGGACTTCTCCGTCAAACTGCTGTTCGTCACGGGCGAGATGTGCACGCCTGCGCTCGCCCACAACCTGGAGACGGTCTGGGGCGCGGACGTCTACAACATCCTGTACGGGTCCCAGGAGGCCTTCGTCATCGCGACGGCCTGCCGCAACAAGCGCATGCACCTCTCCCAGACCAACTACCTCGTCGAGGTCGTGGACCCGGAGTCCGGCGTCTCCCAGGGCCCCCGCGGCCAGGGCGAACTGACCGTGACGATGCTGGTGGACGGTGTGAAACCGCTCGTCCGGTACCGCACGGGCGACGCGGTGGCCGTCGAGGAGTCGGACTGCGGCTGCGAGATGCCGGGTGACCTCGTCCGGATCGTCGGGCGCACCCTGGACCGGCTCGAACTCGGCGGCCGGCGGTTCACCGCGGGGCAGATCGAGACGGCCGTCATGACGGGGGTCACGGGGTCCGCCGGATACCAGGTCGTGATCGAGCGGGACGCCTCGGGCCAGGACCGCCTGACCGTGCGTCTCGAACTGCTCAAGGACCTGGTGGAGACCCCGGGAAGCCTCGCCGACACGGTGCGGACACGCGCCGCCGAAGCCCTCGGGGTGCCCGTCGCCGTCGAACTCAGCGAGGGCCTCGACCCGATCGTGAGCACGGGCGCCTTCGTCAGCTGGAAGGCCGCACGCATCGTGGACCGGCGCAGCGCGCCCGACCACGAGACCCGGGTGGCCCGGAAGATGGCGGCGAACCGTGGCTATGAGAGCTGACGCGGTGGCGCCGCCGCTGCCCGGCGCGCTCGCCGAGGAGTACACCGCGCGGTGGAGCGAGCTGGCCCGCCGGTGGGCGGCCCGGCCCGGGACCACGCTGGGCACGCTCGGCCCGGCCGGGACCTCCAGTGAGCTGGCGGCCCGCTTCCTCGCGGCGGAGCACGGCCTCTCGATCGAGCTGTTCGCCACCTTCGACGACGTTCTCGACCACCTCGTCGGGCGGAAGGTCGAGTTCGCCCTCGTCCCCAGCGCGTACGGGGGACTCACCCGCTTCCACTGGCACCGGGACCTGCGGTTGCAGGCGTTCTTCCCGCAGGCCACACCGGAGTACGGGATCGCGTTCGGGGGCCGCCGCTCCCCCGCGCCGGGCGACGGCCCGCTCGTGGTCGCCGCCATGTGGGAGGTCCGCCGGATCTACGCCGAGGTGGTGCCCCCGGAGCTCCGCGACCGCGAGGTCGCGTGGGTGGACGTCTCCTCGACCCAGCAGGCCGCGGAGGTCGTCGCCGGGGGCGGCGCGCAGCTCGCGGTCACCAACGCGCCCGGAGTACGGGCGCAGGGGCTGCGCTGGGTGGCCCGGCGTCCCGGCGCGGAGATCATCTGGACCCTCTTCGGCCGCGCGGAGGACGGGGAGGACCCCGAACGCACCGGCGCCGCCGGCTAGCCGGCCCACCACGCGCGACAACCACCAGACGCAGCCGACACGGGAGATGTTCGACGTGCCACGCAAAACCCTGCTCCACCGCGCCACGGTCCAGGAGGGCCTGGGCCGGGCCTCGCTGCCCCGCCGCAGCGTGCTGCTCGACGGCGACCGCATCGAGGCGGTCCTGCCGGAGGGCCTCGCCCCGCTGCACTCGCCCGAGGTCGACGTACTCGACCTCGACGGGCGCACCGTGATGCCCGGCATGACCCTCGGGCACACCCACATCGCGTACCTGAACATCCTCGACGGGCGGGAGATGCTCTTCAAGTACTCCGTCCCCGAGGTCACCCTGGCCGCCGCCGAGAACACCACCGCCCTTCTCGGCCTCGGCTACACGGCCTTCGTCGGCGCGGGTTCGGTCGCCGGCATCGACATGGCGCTGCGCAGGGCGTCGACTCCGGGCGCCTCCTGGGCCCCCGCATCACCCCGTGCAGCCGCGACCTGATGGTGTCCGGGCCCCCCGAGCGCCGCAATCCCGAGGTCAGGAAGCGCATCCCGTCGGACCTGATGCGCCTGGCGGACACGCCGGAGGAGATGGCGGAGTACGTCGCCGGGGAGATCGCGCAGGGCGCGGAGATCGTCAAGGTCTTCTCGTCGGGCGACGACACCTTCCCCAACGGCCGCTCCCACGAGCTGCTCTTCACCGCCGAGGAGCTGGTGGTCGCCACGCGCACGGCCCACGAGCACGGGGCCAGGGTACGGGCGCACTCGCGCGGCCTGGAGGGCATCCGCAACGCGATCGCCGCCGGGGTCGACGTCATCGACCACGCGACGTACGCCGACGACGCGGCGCTCGACGCGATCGCCGAGCGGGGCATCTTCGTGGTGCCGAGCCTGTACCAGCCGCACATGCTGCTGACGACCGGGACCGAGCACGGCAAGACCCCGGAGTACCTGGAGACGCTGGAGTTCGAGGCCGAGGTGGCCAACACGCTGCGCATCCTGCCGCTCATGGTGGAACGCGGCATCCCGGTCGTGGCCGGGGACGACTTCGGCTTCGCCTGGACCCCGCACGGCACGTACGCCAAGGAGCTGGAGCTGTACGTGACCATGGCGGGCATCCCCGCCCCCACCGTGCTGACCTGGGCCACCGCCAACGGCGCCCGGCTCGCGGGGCGCGGCGACGAGGCGGGGACGGTCCGGGCGGGCCGGCTCGCCGACCTGGTCGTCACGGACGGCGACCCGGCGCAGGACATCACCGTGCTCAGCCGCCCGGGAGCGATCGAACTGGTGCTTCTCGGCGGTCGCCGCCGTCGCGGGCGACGCGGCCGCCTTCCGGACCCGGGTCCCGGCAGGGGCCGCGTGATGGCCCGTACCCGGCCCGTACTGCCCGTGCTCCCGGTGCTCGCGTCGGCGCCTTCGCCGTCGGGACCGACACCTTCGTGGTGGCCGGGGTGCTGCCGGAGGTGGCCCGGGGCCTGGGGGCCGGCCTCGCCGACGTGGGGTGGGTGAGCACGGTCTTCGCGCTCACCTACGCCGTCCTCGCGCCCGTGCTCGGCGCGCTCACGGACCGGGTCGAGCGGCGCACCGTACTGGTGGTCTCCCTCGTGGTCTTCGCACTCGGCAACGCGGCGTCCGCCCTCGCACCGGGCCTCGGGACACTGCTCGCCGCCCGGGTCGCGACCGCCGCGGGCGCCGCCCTCTACATCCCCGCCGCCTCCGCGTCGCCGGCCGCGCTGTCCCCGCCGGAGAGGCGCGGGCGTGCCATGGCCGTCGTGCTCGGCGGACTGTCCGCGGCGACCGTCGCGGGGGTACCGTTCGGGACCTGGCTGGCCGCCGACCTGGGCTGGCGCTCGACGTTCTGGCTGCTCGCCGGGGTCGGCGCCGCTGTGCGCCAGCGGCGGTCGCCGGCGGACTGCCCGAGGTGCGGCTGCCCGCCGCGCCGGGGCTCGCGGCGCGACTGGCCCCGGTGCGCGATCCGCGCGTGCTGTTCGCCGTGCTCACCACGCTGCTGTTCATGACCGGCGGCTACCTCGCGCTGACCTACATCGGTGCGGTGCTCGCCCCGGCGACCGACGGCTCCGGTACGACGCTCGCGTTGCTGCTCCTCGTCTTCGGGGTGCTCGCGGTGGCCGGCACGGTGCTGGGCGGGCGCGCCACCGACCGGTGGGGGTCCACCCCCGTCCTGCTCGGCACGTCGCGGGGCTCGGCGTCGTCCTGGCGGCGCTGCCGCCGGCCCGGGACGGGCTGTTCACCGCGGCCGTCGCCATGGCGGCCTGGGGGATCACCGCGATGGCCACCCAGCCGCCGCAGCAGCACCGGCTGTTCGCGATCGCACCGGCCTCGGGCCCGCTGCTCCTCTCCCTGAACTCGTCGGCCACCTTCGCGGGGATCTCCCTGGGCGGGTTCGCCGGCGGCCTGGTCATCGAGCACGGGGGCGCGGACGGCCTGGACCTGCTGGGTCCGTACGGGGCCGGTCTCACGGTGCTCGCGCTGGTGACGGCCCTGATCGGCGTACGGGTGAAGGCGCCGGCCCAGCCGGCCGGGCCGGCCCACGGGGCGCCCGAACCGGCGGGGAGGGCCGGCTGACCGGAGCGGTCCCCCGGAAGCGGCATCTCGTAATTCCCCGGAATTGGCCACACCCGGGGGACCACCCGCTCCTTACCGTCAGTCGCGTCATCAGCGGACCACCGCACCGGACATGACCACCGGCACCGACACCGACACCGACACGCCAACGAAGGATCACAGCCCATGGACAGCCCCGCCGCCGGCATCCGCACCCTGACCGTCACCGTCGACGCCCGGCTGTCGGCGCACGTTCCCGGCTATGTGCTCGGTCTGATCGCCCTGCCGGAGATCGACGTCGTCGAGGACGCCCCGGCGGTGGCCGCGCAGCTCACCGCCGCCGAGGACAGCCTGCACGCCGAGCGGCTCACCAAGGCGGACGTCTCCGCGCTGCCGGCGATCGCCGCCTGGCGGGACGCCTACCGCGCCGTCGGTGTGAACCCCAACCGCTTCCCCTGCGCCGCCGAGTCGGTCCTGCGCAGGGTGGCCAAGGGGGACCGCCTCCCGCGGATCAACTCCCTCGTGGACCTGTGCAACGCCGTCTCCCTGGACAGCCGCCTCCCGGTGGCCTCGTGCGACGTGGGCGGCATCGAGGACGAGCTGCACGTCCGTCTCGCCCACGGCACCGAGACCTACCTCCCGCTCGGGGCGCCCGACGCTCCCGAGCAGCCCGAGCCGGGCGAGGTCGTCTACGCCGACGGCCGGGGGCGCGCGCACTCGCGGCGCTGGAACTGGCGGCAGGGAGACGTGGTCAAGACCGGCACCGGGCGGCGCCGGATCCTGCTCACCGTGGAGTCGGCGCACGAGGGCGGCCGTGACGACGTCGAGCGGGCGCTCGGCCGGCTCACGGACACGCTCGCCGGGCTCGTGCCGAAGCGGGGCGCCCTCTGGTGCTCGACCGGTCCACGCCGTCGGGAGAGGTGTTCGGAGCCCCGTCGGCCGCGACGGTCCGCTGACCCCGCACGCGTCGACGCGCGTGACTCGTACGACTCGCATGAGGAGCACCGCATGAACCGTTCCATCCTGGTGGTCTACCGGCCCGCCGCAGGCCGCTATGCCGCCCAGTTCCGCAGCGTCGTCGCGGCCGCCACCGATCTCGGCGTCCGGACGGTGGTGCTGCTGCCCGCCGGTGAACAGGCTCCCGAGGCCGACGGCCTGCCCCAGTACCACGCGGATCTGGAGGACACCGCGTCCGTGCGCGCCGTGGTGGACCGGATCGTCGCCGAGCACCGCATCGAGCGGATCTTCCCGCTCTTCGAGGGCGACGTGCTGCCGGCCAGCCGATGCCGCAGGGACCACGGCATCCCCGGTCTCACCCCGGACCAGGCGCTCAACTTCCGCGACAAGAACGTCATGCACCGCAGGGCCGAGGAGCTCGGGGTGCGGGTCGCCCGCTCCTGCCGCCCCGACACCGTGACCACGGTCGCCCGGTTCGCCGACGAGGTGGGGTACCCGGTCGTCGTCAAGCCGTACGCCGGCTGGGCCTGCGGCAACACCTACCGGGTCGACAGCCGCGAGGAACTGGACCGCGTCTGGGAGGAGATGGGCGACGACCGGCACGAGTACCGGGTCGAGGAGTTCGTCCGCGGCACCGAGTTCCACGTCGACTCGCTGTTCCAGGGCGGCGAGGTCGTCTTCGAGCAGCTCTCCCAGTACACGTACTCCGTCCTGGAGTACCGCGACGAGCCGGGCGGCACCATCTCGCGCAAGTACGGCCTGTCCCCGCGCGAGCAGCGCATCCTGGAGCTGAACGCGGTGGTGCTCCGCGGCTTCGGGCTGAGCACCGGTGTCGTGCACGCCGAGTTCTTCCTGCTCGACGACGGCGAGGTCGTCTTCGGCGAGGCGGGCGCCCGGGCGGGCGGCGGCTCGATCGTGCCGGCCATCGAGGCGGGGCGCGGCATCAACCTCGCGGGCGAGTGGTGCAGGCTCGAACTCGACCCGGACCACCGGCCCGCGGCGCGCCTGGGCCCGGAGATCGGCACCGAGTACCTGGCCTCCGGCGAGTACGGCCGGATCACCGCCATCACCACCTCCGCCGAACTGATGGCACTCGACGCGGTGCTCGACGCCGACGTGTGGAAGAGCGTCGGTGACGTCCTCGCCCCGCCGACCCGCTCCAACGACGTGCTCGGCTGGTACGTGTGCGAGGGCACCGACTTCGAGGACGTACGGACCCGCTTCAAGACCGTGCGGGACGCCTTCCGCGTCGAGACCGAGCAGGCGTAGCCATGTGGTGGACGCGGTTCAAGGAACTGCCGCTCCCGCTGCGGGTGCTCTTCCTCGCCTCCTTCGTCAACCGCGCGGGCATGTTCGTCTTCCCCCTGCTCGCCGTCTACCTGGTGCGCGGCGAGGGCCTCACCCCCGGCGAGGCCGGACTGCTGATCTCCGTCGGCTCCACCGGGCTGCTCGTCGGCAGTCTGCTCAGCGGGCCGTTGTGCGACCGGCGCGGCCGCCGTACGGCGCTGCTCACCGCGCTGCTGCTGAACGCGGCGGGCTATCTCGGCCTCGCCGTGCTCGACGGCCCGCCGTGGACGTACGCGGGACTGCTCTTCGTCGCCCTGGTGGGAATGGGCATGTTCAGCCCGGCGTCCAACACTCTCGTCGCCGACCTCACCACGCCCGAACAGCGCCCTTTCGCCTACACGATCAGTTACGTCGGCAACAACCTGGGGATGGGCGTCGGTCCGCTGCTCGGCGGCGTCGCGGCGGCCTACTCGTACCACGTCATGTTCGCGGGGAACATCCTCGCGGGCCTGGTGTGCGCGGTGATGATCGCGGCCTGGGTGCCGAAGGACCGCGTGCGCGGCACCGGGGAACGCAGGGAGAAGAAGCGTTCCGGGCCGCTCGGGCACGGCCACGTGCTGCTGATCGTCCTGGTCTCCTTCTTCTACGTCGTGCCGCTGATCGGCCTCGAATACGCGCTGCCGCTCGCCGTCACCACGGTGCTGCACGACTCGGCGAGCCTGGTCGGCGCCGTCTACACGATCAACAGCGTCGTCGTGGTGAGCCTCGGCCTGGTCCTGGAGAAGCACATCCGGGGGCACGGTACGAAGCTGCTGCTGCTGGTCGCGGGAGCGCTGTGGGCGCTGGGCCTCGCCATGATCGTCGTCGGGTTCTCGCTGGCGGCCATCCTGCTGTCCACGGTGGTCTGGACGCTCGGCGAGATCATCGTGTCCGTCGTCGTGCCCACGTACATCGCCGACCACGTCGACAAGCGCCGGGTCGGCAGCTTCATGGCGCTGAACGGCTTCGTGCTCGGCCTCGCCCGGCTCGTCGTACCGGTCGGCCTCGGCGTGATCTGGACGGCCCACGGCCATCAGCCCGTCTTCCTCGTCCTCCTCGCGGCGCCGCTGGCCGGCATGGCGGCCTTCGCGCTGCTGCGGATCAGGCCCCCGGTCACCGCGAAGGACCCCGAATCCACTCCGGTTCACCCGGCCGCCCCTGCCCAGGCGGCGGATGCGCCGGTCCCCGGCACCTAGGAGGCCCGGGACGGGATCCGCCGTCCCGGCCTCCGCACCGGTTCCACTCCACTCAAGGAAAGTGTTCATGTCTCAGACGAAGTTCCTGCTGTCCGAAGACCGCACCCCCACCACCTGGTACAACGTGGTCGCGGACCTGCCCAAGCCGCTGGACCCGATGCTGCACCCCGGCACCCGGGAGCCGCTCACCGCGGCCGACCTGGAACCCCTGTTCCCGGCCGCGCTGATAGCCCAGGAGTTCTCCACCGACCGCGAGGTGGACATCCCCGGCGCCGTCCTCGACGTGTACAAGCAGTGGCGGCCCAGCCCGCTGGTGCGGGCCCGCCGCCTGGAGAAGGCGCTCGACACCCCGGCCCGTATCTACTTCAAGAACGAGGGCGTCAGCCCGGCCGGCAGCCACAAGCCCAACACCGCCATACCGCAGGCGTACTACAACAAGCAGGCGGGCGTGGAGCGGCTCACCACCGAGACCGGCGCGGTCAGTGGGGCAGCTCCCTCGCCCTCGCCTGCCAGTACTTCGGCCTCGTCTGCGAGGTCTACATGGTCAAGGTGAGCTACCAGCAGAAGCCCTACCGCCGCGGCTGATGGAGACCTTCGGCGCCAGCGTCACCGCCAGCCCCAGCGAGCTCACCGAGGCGGGCCGGGCCGCGCTCGCCGCCGACCCGGACTCCCCCGGAAGCCTGGGCCTGGCCATCTCCGAGGCGGTGGAGGCGGCCCTCGGCAGCGGCGGCACCGCCAAGTACGCGCTCGGCTCGGTGCTCAACCACGTACTGCTGCACCAGACGATCATCGGGCAGGAGGCCCAGCTCCAGATGGAGCTGGCCGAGGACTACCCGGACATCGTGATCGGCGCGGCCGGCGGCGGCTCCAACTTCGGCGGCCTCGCGCTGCCCTTCCTCGGCGAGCAGCTGCGGGGCGGACGCTCCGTGCGGGCCGTCGCCGTCGAGCCGGCGTCCTGCCCCACCCTGACCGAGGGCAAGTACGACTACGACTTCGGTGACACCGCGGGCATGACGCCCCTCACGAAGATGCACACCCTCGGCCACGACTTCGTGCCGCCGAGCATCCACGCGGGCGGTCTGCGCTACCACGGCATGTCGCCGATCATCAGCGCGCTCAAGGAACTCGACTTCCTGGAGGCCCGCGCCGTCCCGCAGACCGCCTGCTTCGAGGCCGGGGTGACCTTCGCCCGGAGCGAGGGCATCGTGCCGGCGCCGGAGTCCACGCACGCCGTGCGCGCCGCCATCGACGAGGCGCTCGCCTGCAAGGAGTCCGGCGAGGAGAAGAGCATCCTGTTCTCCCTCTCCGGGCACGGCCACTTCGACATGCAGGCCTACATCGACTACTTCGCCGGGAAGCTCAAGGACTGACCGGTACGGGGAGGGGCGGGCCCGGCCGGCCCGCCCCCGCAAGCCAGTGACTCATGGGGGAGTTTCATGCAAGGCGTACACGGAGCAAGGCCTGTCATCCTCGGTATATCGGGGTCCGAACGTGCCGGGGGGAACACGGATCTGGCACTCGACTACGCGGGTGAACTGGTGCGGGAGCGGGGCGCCGTCTTCCGCCAGGTGCACCTGCGCGACCACCGCATCTCACCGTGCAGCCCGTGCGGTGACTGCAACAACCGGACCGACCCGTGCGCCCTCCAGGACGACATGCCCGCCGTCGTCGAGGAGATGAAGCGGGCCGACGGGATCATCTACGCCGTGCCCGTGCACGGCTTCGGTCTCGCCCATCTCATGCAGATCTTCATCGAACGGGCGGGCGTCGGCTATCTGCGGTTCGACCGGCCGCTGGCCAACAAGGTCGGCGGGATCATCGTCACCGGCCGCCGCTACAGCGACGCCTCCGTGCACAACCAGCTCGTGGACAACCTGCTGCTCAACCGGATGATCATGGTGGGCAGCGGTTTCCCCGCGCTGTTGCGCAACACCTCGCGGGAGCCGGGCCTGAACGACGCCGAGGGCCTGGACGCACTGGAGCGCATGGTCCACCGGATGATCGACATGACCCTGCTGCTGCGCAGGGTCCGGGCGACCACCGGGGAACCGCTGCTGCCCCTCGACGACCGCAACGAGCGGGTCGTACGCGAGCGTTCGGCGTCCTGAAACACACCACCCACCCGCACCGCCTACCGAGGAGAGCTCTCCCCATGACCACCACCACTCCCACCCTCGTCGGCATCGACTTCGACGCCATCCCCTGGGAGAAGTGGCACAAACCCGGCGCCGACGGCCGGGTGAAGATCGCGTACACCGGAGGTCTGCGGGTGCGCCTGATGGAGCTGCCCGCGGGCTTCAACGAGGAGGAGTGGTGCGAGCGCGGCCACCAGGGCTATGTGCTCCAGGGCGAGTTCACCATCCACTTCGACGACCGTTCGGTGCCGTGCCGCCCCGGCATGGGCTTCATCATCCCCGGCGACGAGCGGCACCGCTCCCAGGGCTCCGACGGCGAGCCCACCGTCGTGTACGTGATCGACGAGGTGCCCGCGCCATGACGGGCACGGCACGGATCGAGGAGCTGCGCGGTTCCATCGACGGCCTGGACCGCCAGATCGTCGCCCTGCTCGCCGCCCGCACCCGGGTGGTGCGGGAGCTGACCGAGTACAAGCGTGACGAGGAGACGGTGCGCTCGCCCGGCCGCGTCGACCAGGTGATCGCCAAGGTGCGCCGGCTCGCGGAGGAGCAGGGCATGCCGCCCGGCATCGCGGAGGCCACCTACCGCACGCTCATCGCCGAACTGACCGAGCTCCAGCTCGACCGGCTCGCCGAGCGGCGGGCGGCGGCCCGGGAGGGCGTGACGTGACGCGCCGCCGCCTCGCGGACCTGCGCACCGCGCTCGCCGGACTCGATCCGATGCCCGGGGAGCTGGTGCGGGAGCGGGAGGAGGTCCCGGCCAGGTTCGGGGTCTCCTCCCGGTACGCGGCGTGGGCCGGGACACCGGCCCCGCCGCCGACGGGGCCGGGGCCCGCGGTCCTCTTCGAACGGGTCACGCCCAGTGCCGCGGGCGCCGAGGCGCGGGCGGTCCTCATCGGCCTGTACGGCACCCGCCGCCGGGCGGCCGCGCTGCTCGGGACCACCCCGGCGCAGCTCCCGCACCGGCTGATCGACGTGGTGGCGTCACCCGTGCCGCCGGTGAGGATCCGGGGCGAACGCGCCCCTGGCCGCACGGAGCTCGCGCCGGACCTCACGGCGCTGCCGGTGCCGGTCCTCACCGACGCGGACGCGGGCCCCTACCTGACGCTCGGCGCGGTCCTCGCGACCCATCCGGAGACCGGGGTGCGCAACCTGTCGATCCACCGGATGTGCGTACAGGGCCCCGACCTCCTGTCGATCTGGATGGTGCCGGGACGGGACCTGGAGGCCGCCCACCTGGCGGCCCGGCGCCAGGGCCGGCCGCTGCCGGTCGCGATCCATCTGGGGCTCGGACCGGCCGTTCTGCTCTCCTCGTGCTGCCCGGCCTCCCTGGTCCCCGGGGGAGTCGACGAACTCGCCGTGGCGGGCGCGCTGGGCGGCGCTCCGGTGGAGCTGACGTCCTGCCGGACGGTGGACGCGGAGTGCATCGCGCACGCCGAGTACGTCCTGGAGGGCGAGCTGCTGCCCGGTCCGGTGCCGGAGAACCCCCGGGGGCCGTACGCCACACCGGAGTTCCTCGGTTACCGGGGCCGGGCGCACCCCGGGCTGCCGGCCGTCCGGATCTCCGGGATCACGGCGCGCGAGGGAGCGATCCTGCAGACCGTCTCGGGTCCGGGGCACGAGCAGTCGGTGCTGCTCGGCTTCGGAATGGAGGCGGCGGTCCTCGGACGGCTGCGGCAACTGGGCACACCGGCAAGGGCGGTGCACTGCCACACGGCGGGCGGCGGCCAGCTCATGGTGGTGATCCAGTGGCCGGCCAAGCGGTCGGCCGCCGACGACGAGGCGGTGCGCAAGGCCGCGGAGTCGGTCCTGGAGGAGTTCCGGATGGCCAAACTGGTCGTCTCCGTGGACGAGGACGTCGACCTGGAGTCGGACGCGGACCTGTGGTGGGCGATGAGCACACGGCTGCAGGCCGACCGGGACATCTCGGTCCTGCCGGACCGGGAGGGCTTCCCCCTGGACCCGACGCAGTCCCCCGCGTACTCGGACACCCTGTCCGCCGAAGGCCGCACGGCGAAGGCCCACTTCGACTGCACCGTGCCGCACGCGCACCTCGCCCGCTTCCACCGCCCGCGCTTCACGGAGCCGGAGGGGCCGGGGGCCGGTCCTGCCGGCGGCCCGTCGCCTCGCGCACCGCGCGGCCAGCAGGGCGACGCCCTCGGTGATGCGGGGGGCGGGCAGGGCGGCGTACCCCATCAGGAACGTCGGTTCGGCCGGCGGGTCCTGGACGAAGTAGCCGGACGCGGGGTAGATCCGGACCCCGCGCCCGGCCGCCAGGCGGACGATCGTGTCCTCCGGAACGCCCCGCGCCCCGATGAAGGTGACCAGGACGTGCAGGCCGGCCGCCTCGCCGGAGATGCGGACCTCGGCGCCGAAGTGCTCGTACAACGCCCCCAGGAGGCGGCTTCTGCGCTGCCGGTACAGGCGCGTCATGCGGCTGATGTGGCGGGCGTACGCACCGGTGGAGATGAAGTCGGCGAGCGCCTCCTGGGCCACCGTGGGCGTCAGCCGGTCGGTGATCCACTTGATGCCGAGGAAGGGCTGCACGAGGTGCGGCGGCAGTACCGCGTAGCCGATCCGCAGCGCGGGGAAGAGCGTCTTGCTGAAGCTGCCCACGTAGACGACGGTGTCCCGGTGGCGCTCGGCCGCGAGCGCGGGCAGCCGCTCGGCGGTGAACGTGAACTCGTTGTGGTAGTCGTCCTCCAGGATCGTCGCACCGTGCTCGTGTGCCCACTTCAGGAGCCCGCGCCGCCGCCCCCCGGACATGATGAACCCGGTCGGGAACTGGTGCGACGGCGTGACGTACACCAGCTTCACCCGCCCGGGGTCGTGCCCCTGGGCCCGCACACAGGCGTCGATGTCGGCCACCCGCAGCCCCTCCTCGTCCACGGGGACCGGCACCACGGTCGCCTCGGAGCAGCCGAACACCTGGCGCAGCACGGTGTGGCTGGGGTCCTCGATCACCACCACGTCACCCGGCCTGACCAGCATCCGGACGAGGATGTCCAGGGCCTGGGTGGCGCCGCCGGTGACCATGATCCGGTCGGGGGGCGCGTCGAGGGCCCGGCTCTGCCGGACGAGGGCGGCGATCTCCGTACGCAGCGTCGGGGAGCCCTCGGCCGGGCCGTAGCCGAGCGCGGCGACGTCGCACGGCCGTACGCGTCGTGCAGGGACTGCCGCCAGCGGGCGACGGGGAAGTCCGCGAGCGCCGGAGTGCCGTGCCGGAAGTCGAGTGCGACGCCCGGGTGGCGGGTGGGCGGCGGCTCCCAGGGCTGCCACAGCGCGTTGCCGCCGTCGGTGGCCCTGGGCGGCTGCGGGGCGAGCACCGTGGGTGCCTTCCGGGGCGGACGGGGGGATCCGGCGCCGCTCGCGAGACCGGCGACCCTGGTGCCGGAGCCGCGCCGGGCCGTGAGGATGCCCTGGGCGCGCAGGAGTTCGTACGCGCGGGTGATGACGGTCCTCGACACGTCGAGCTGCCGGGCGAGCTCGCGGGACGCGGGCACGGCCTCGCCCGGCCGCAGCCGGCCCGACCGCACCAGGGCGGTGACCTGGTCGCACACCTGCTGCTGCAGTGGTGTGCCGCCGTCCCGGTCCAAGACGATGAGCAACTCCGATGCCCCCACGTCCCCCTCCGTTTCCCCCGCCTGCGCCTGCGCCTGCGCCTGCGCCTGCGCCTGCGCCTGCGCCTGCGCCTGCGCCTGCGCCTGCGCCGAGTCTGCCACGGGGGGCAACTCCGTTTCTCACACCTTTCCTCGGCACCGTTCCCCGACACCGGCCCGCGGTCCCGGACGGAGCCGCCCGCGGATTCCGGCCCCGGAACCCGCGCACGGCGAGGGAAGCGATCTCCGACCGGCCACGGTGACGAGCAGGCCGCAGAGGGGGCGAAGCGTCAGGCGGGTTCAGGTACGCGTCGGCGGCCGGCGACGGCCACGAGCCCTCCGAGGACCGCCAGGCCCATGAGGACCGGGGGGAAGACGGGCGCACCGGCCGTCAGCCCCACCACGTCGCTGAGACGCCCCGCCGCCACCGGCAGCATGCCTGCGGGCACGTAACCGCCGACGCTCAGGGCCGCGTTGGCCTCGGCCGGATTCCACGGCGGAACGGCGGAGTCGAGCAGGGACAGACCACCGAGCCGGCCCATGCCCCGGCCGGCCTGCGACACCGTCGCTGTCGCCGAGCAGCGCCACACGCAGAGCCCGGCGCGGCTCCCACCGACGGCGCACGGTTCGTTTCCGCCCAAGTCGTTGCGCGAGCGGCCACTCTCCGGGGCACGAAAAAGCAAAAGCCCCAGGTCACGGCGAGTGAGTCCTGGAGCTTCCACAGAGCCGCCTTCGGGATTCGAACCCGAGACCTACGCATTACGAGTGCGTTGCTCTGGCCAACTGAGCTAAGGCGGCGCCGCTGCCGAAACGATGGTGCGATCAGCAGCGGGCACAAGTCTACACAGTTTCCAGGGGTGCTCCGCACAGCCCCGGGTGGGCCGCCTTCGCGCAGGTCAGAGAGGGGTCAGGAGCACTTCTTGGCGTTCTTCGGAGGCGTGCCCTCCAGGAGGTAGGTGTTGATCGCCGTGTCGATGCAGTCGCTGCCGCGGCCGTACGCCGTGTGGCCGTCGCCGTCGTACGTCAGGAGGGTGCCGGAGGCGAGCTGGCCGGCCAGGGACTCGGCCCACTTGTACGGGGTCGCCGGGTCGCGGGTGGTGCCGACCACGACGATCGGGGCGGCGCCCTTCGCCTCGATGCGGTGCGGGGCACCGGTGGGCGCGGCCGGCCAGTACGTGCAGTTCAGAGAGGTCCAGGCGAAGCCCTCGCCGAAGACCGGGGACGCCTTCTCGAAGGCGGGGAGCCCGGTGCGGACCTGGTCGGGGCCGGTGAAGGCCGACGGGAGGTCCAGGCAGTTCACGGCGGCGTTGGCGTACATGAGGTTCGCGTAGCTGCCGTCCTCGGAGCGCTCGTAGTACGTGTCGGCCAGTGCGAGCAGGCCCGCGCCGTCCCCGCCCATCGCGCGGGTGAGGCTCTCGCGCAGCTGCGGCCAGCCGGACTCGTCGTACATCGCGGCGATCACGCCCGTGGTCGCCAGGGACTCGCCCAGGGGACGGCTCCCGCCGGTGGGGACGGGCTCGGCGTCGAGCTCGTCGAAGAAGCCCTTCAGCCGCTTGCCCGCCTCGTCCGGCGTACCGGTGCCCAGCGGACAGTCCTCGCGCTCGACGCAGTCCGCGGCGAACGACTGGAAGGCGGTCTCGAAGCCGGCCGTCTGGTCGCGGTTCAGGTCGCGGGCGGGCAGGGACGGGTCCATCGCGCCGTCGAGTACGAGGCGGCCGCTGCGGCCGGGGAAGAGCTCGGCGTACGTCGCGCCCAGGAAGGTGCCGTACGAGGCCCCGACGTAGTTCAGCTTCTCGTCGCCCAGCACCGCCCGCAGGATGTCCATGTCGCGGGCCGAGTCGACGGTGGAGACGTGCGGCAGGATCTCGGCCGAGCGCTTCTCGCAGCCGGCCGCGAAGTTCTTGAAGGACGTGACCAGCTTGCTGGTCTCCCCCTGGTCGTCGGGGGTCTGGTCGACCTGGGTGTACGCGTCCATCTCCTTGCCTGTCAGGCACTCGACGGGCTCGCTGCGGCCCACGCCGCGCGGGTCGACGGCCACCATGTCGTAGCGCGCGCGAACCGGCGCCGGGTATCCGACGGCCGCGTACGTCTGGAGGTAGGCGATCGCGGAGCCGCCGGGGCCGCCCGGATTGACCAGGAGGGAGCCGAGGCGCTTGCCGGGCCCGGTGGCCTTCTGCCGGGAGACGGCCAGCTCGATGTCGGACTTCTCCGGCTTCTTGTAGTCGAGGGGTGCCTTCACCGTGGCGCACTGGAAGCCGGGGGCACCGCACTCGCGCCACTTCGGTTTCTGCGCGTAGTACGGCTTGAGGGCGGCCGGGACCGCTTTCTGTGACGCGGAAGACGCGGAAGCCGAGGCACTGGGCGACGAACCTCCCGACGAGCATCCGGAGACGAGCAGCCCGGCGGTCACGAGGGCGGTGGCGGAGGTCCGGATCAGGTGCCTGGTGTCCATCCTCGGAGCGTAGTGCGGCGATGACGGATTGTGCGGGGAGCGGCTCGTACGAGTGAGCCGGTCAACCGCGGCGGTGGGCTCAGCCGTCCGGTCTGCGGTCCGGCAGTCCGGCCGGCGGTCTGCGGTCCGGCGGTCCGGCCGGCGGTCTGCGGTCCGGCCGGCGGTCCGGTCAGCCGGCGCGCAGCGCCACCGTCATCGCCTCCACTGCGAGCAGCGGCGCGACATTGCGGTCCAGGGCCCGGCGGCAGGGCGATGATCGCCTCTATCCGGCGCAGGGTGCGCTCGGGGGTCGAACTCTGCGCGACGCGGTCGAGGGAGTCCCGTACGTCCTCGTTGGCGAGGGCGACCCGCGAACCGAGCTGCAGGGCCAGTACGTCGCGGTAGAAACCGGTCAGGTCGGTCAGCGCGAGGTCGAGGCTGTCCCGCTGCGTACGGGTCGAACGGCGCTTCTGGCGGTCGGCCAGCTCCTTCATCGCGCCCGCGGTACCGCGCGGCATCCGGCCGCCGGACGCCGCGCCGAGCGCCGCCTTCAGGTCGTCCGTCTCCTTGACGTCGACCTCCTCGGCGACCTGCTTGGCGTCCTCGCCCGCCGCGTCGACCAGCTCCTGGGCCGCCTTCAGGCAGCCGCCGATGTCGGCGACGCGCAGCGGGAGTTTGAGCACGACGGCGCGGCGGGCCCGCGCGCGCTCGTCGGTGGCGAGCCTGCGGGCCCGCCCGATGTGGCCCTGGGTGGCGCGCGCGGCGGTCGCGGCCGTCTCGGGGTCGATGCCGTCGCGCCGCACCAGGACGTCGGCGACGGCCTCCACGGACGGGGTGCTGAGCGTGAGGTGGCGGCACCGGGAGCGGATGGTCGGGAGCACGTCCTCCAGAGACGGCGCGCACAGGAGCCAGACCGTACGGGGAGCGGGCTCCTCGATGGCCTTGAGCAGCACATTGCCCGCGCCCTCGGTGAGCCGGTCGGCGTCCTCCAGGACGATGACCTGCCACCGGCCGCCCGCCGGGGACAGCTGGGCCCGCCGGACGAGCTCGCGGGTGTCCTTCACGCCGATGGAGAGCTGGTCGGTACGGACGATCTCCACGTCGGCGTGCGTGCCGACCAGGGTCGTATGACACCCGTCACAGAACCCGCAGCCCGGAGCCCCGCCCAGCGCCCGGTCCGGGCTGGTGCACTGCAGGGCGGCGGCGAACGCGCGGGCGGCGGTGGACCGCCCGGAGCCCGGCGGCCCGGTGAAGAGCCAGGCATGGGTCATCTTCGACGCGGCGGGGGCGAGGGTGGCCCCGGAGCGGTCGGCGACGGCGGTCACGAGCGCGTCGGCGTCACGGGCGGCGGCGGCCAGCTGCGCCTGAACCCGCGCCTGCCCTACCAGGTCGTCCCATACGGCCATGGTGCTACCGCCTTCGCCGTGCGCTTGCGTTCTCGTGAATCCCGACCGTCCCCATTGTGGCCGACCCCACTGACACTCGTTCCCGGCCCGGCCGGCCCTGCGGCCCGGCGGAGTCCCCGTCCCCCGCCCCGCCCGTACCCCGGCTCGGCAAGGGGAACGGAGACGGGAGGGAGAAGGGGAGGGCGAGGGGAACGAGACCCCGCCGGCGGCGCTCAGCGGCGGCGGCCGCCCCGGCCCCGCCGGTCACCGTCGTCCTCGTCGGCGTCCCGGCCGCCCAGCAGTTCGTCCGCCAGCGACGGCAGGTCGTCGAGCGGTGTCTCCTCCGCCCAGTCCGACCGGCGGCGCCCACTCGCAGAGGCGCCCTGGCCCGCACCCGTGTGCGCCGCATCCGGATCCAGCCACGGCAGCTCGCGCGTACGGTCGTTGTCGTCGCCGCGGCGGTCGTCGGGCTGTTCGTCCCGGAAGAACCCCGGCGGCACCCGGTCCGAAGGCTCGTCCCGTACGGGCGGCAGCGCGCCGTCTCCGTCCGCGGGCCCCGCGTCGCGCACCGGCGGCAGGACAGCGGTCTCGTCCATCGGCCTCGCGTCCCGTACCGGCGGCAGCACAGCGGTCTCGTCCATCGCGGACGAGCCTGAGCGGCGGGACGAGCCTGAGCGGCGGGCGGCGTCACGGAGGGCGGCGGCGCGGAGGGCGCCGCGTCCTCCTTGCGCATGTCGACGCGCGGCCGCTCCACCGTCTGCGTCACCTCGTCGGGCCGGACAACCGGCGTGGGCACCGTCGTCTCCGCGTCGGACGGCGGCCCGGCCGCGGCGGCGGCCGTCGACGCCGCCGCGGAAGCCGCCGGCGCCGACACCGCGAGCTGCGCGCCTCCTCCGCCCGCAGCAGTGCCTCCTCGGCCCTGCGCTGCTTCTCACGGCGGCGTTCCTCCGCCTCCGCCCGCAGCCGGGCCTCCTCCTCGGCCTGCTTGCGCAGCCGTTCCTGCTCGGCGGCCCGCGCCTTCTCCTCGGCCTCGCGGCGCAGCCGCTCCTCCTCAGCGAGCCGGCGCGCCTCCTCGGCCCGTCGCCGGGCTCCTCCGCCTGCCGTTCGACCTCGCGCTGGCCGCGCTCTCGATCTCGCGGCGCTTGCGCTCCTCCTCCTCGGCGCGGAGCTTGGCCAGCTGTTCCTGCCGCTCGCGCTCCAGACGCTCTTCCTCCGCCTTGCGCGCGGCCTCTTCCTCGGCCCTGCGGCGCGCCTCTTCCTCGGCGGCCTTCCGCGCCTCCTCCCGCGCCTTCACCTCGGCGTCGGAGAGCGGCAGCATCTGGTCGAGACGGTGGCGTACGACCGTGGTGACCGATTCCGGGTCCTGACCGGCGTCCACCACCAGGTAGCGACCGGGATCGGCGGCGGCCAGCGTCAGGAAACCGTGGCGCACGCGCGCGTGGAACTCCGGCGGCTCCGACTCCAGCCGGTCCGGCGCCTCCGTGAACCGCTCGCGCGCCGTCTGGGGCGAGACGTCGAGCAGAACCGTCAGGTGCGGTACGAGCCCGTCCGTCGCCCAGCGCGAGATACGGGCGATCTCGGTCGGCGACAGGTCTCGGCCCGCACCCTGATAGGCCACGGACGAGTCGACATACCGGTCGGTGATCACGACCGCGCCGCGCTCCAGCGCCGGGCGTACGACGGAATCGACGTGCTCGGCGCGGTCGGCGGCGTACAGCAGCGCCTCCGCGCGGTTCGACAGGCCCGCGCTCGACACGTCCAGCAGGATCGACCGCAGCCGCTTGCCGATCGGCGTGGCGCCGGGCTCGCGCGTGACCACGACCTCGTGGCCCTTGTTGCGGATCCACTCGGCGAGCGCCTCGACCTGGGTGGACTTGCCGGCCCCGCGCCGCCCTCATCGCGATGAAGAAACCGGTCGCGGCGGGTGCCTGGCCGGGCTCGCCGCCCTTGAGCGCCTCGCGCAGGTCGCGGCGGAGCTGGGACGCCCTGCCGGTCGTCGGTCCTGGCGAGCACGATCGCGCCACCGGCAGCAGCAGCGCGCCGACGAGCATCAGCGTGAAGGCGGCGGCCGCGTGGGCGAAGACGAAGCTGCCGCCGGTCAGGTGGTGCGGGCCGATCGCGGCGGCGAGCACCGGGGCGAGGACCACGCCGAGGGCCACATGGACCCGTACGACGGCATGCAGGTGCTCCGTGGTGCGTCCCCGTCGGAACTCCTCGGTCTCCTGGTCGAGCAGCGTGTGCCCGGTGTTCGCGGCGACTCCGGCGGAGAAGCCCGCGAGCAGAGTGATCATGACCACGGTCGCCGTGTCGGGCACCAGGCCCATGGCGAGCAGTGCGACGCCCGTGACGGCGATCGCGAGCGACAGCAGGCGGCGCCGGGACAGCGTGGGCAGCACCTTCTGCGCGCTGCGGATGCCGATGACGGTGCCGCCGGTCAGGGCGAGGAAGAGCAGGGCGAAGGTGACGGGACCGCCGCCGAGGTCCTTCGCGTGCAGTACGGCGACGGCCGCCGCGGCGGCGACGGCTCCGGCGACCGTGGCGCAGGCCACGACGAGGAGCCGGATCGCGCCCGTGCGTCCCTTGTCGAAGCCGGTGCCGGTCCTGGGCCGGCGCCAGCCTTCCAGGGGGGAGCGCGCGCGGGGCGTCTGCGCGTCGGGCAGCTCCAGGAAGTACAGCGTCGACACGGACGCGGCGAAGAGCCCCGCGGCGACGTACGACCCGAGGGCCGCCTGGTGCTGCGAGAAC
Organism: Streptomyces altiplanensis; assembly: GCA_003719395.1. GTDB lineage: Bacteria > Actinomycetota > Actinomycetes > Streptomycetales > Streptomycetaceae > Streptomyces > Streptomyces altiplanensis. Next base: position 15,203 of record RHMC01000019.1, on the reverse strand, counting down.
CAGGTGATGCCGGAGCCGAACAGATTGCCGACCAGCGTCGCCGTCAGCAGCACGGTGGCAGCCGCGGGAAGGGCGGCGAAGCTCGTACGCAGCGACAGCCGGTGCAGCGCGTCCAGATGGTCCGGCAGCGGCCGCACCGACGCGCCCCCCGGCGGCGGCGCGGGCAGCAGCGCGGGGGCGGCGCTCTCCTTGGCGACCGCCCAGAAGCGCTCGGCGACACCGGCGACGAAGACGGTGCTCAGGAGTACGGCCTGGGCCCTGTCCGGGGTCCAGTCGATCCACAGCGGTGCGACGACCAGCAGGGCGAGCCGCAGCCCGTCCGCCCCGATCATCGTCCAGCGGCGGTCGAGTGGCCCCGACGGCGCGGTCAGCGTGGAGACCGGGCCCAGGAGGAGGGCTCCGAAGAGGAAGGTGGCAAGGATCCGAGCCCCGAACACCGCGGCGACCGCGAAGGCCGCACCGCGATAACCACCGCCGAACGACCCTTCCGAAATCGCCGCCTGAAGCGACAGCAACAGCAGCACGAGAAGGGCGAGGGCGTCGCCGGTACTGCCGACGAGCTGTGCGCTCCACAACCGCCTGAGCGGAGGAAGGCGCAGCAGGGCTCGTACGGCTCGCTCGCGTGAGTCTGCGGCTAGTGCGTCGGAGGTGGGGCTCACGACCGTTGGCTGCTCGGCTCGCGTCATCCGCCCAGCCTATCCGGAGCCCACCGCCCGCCGGAGGCCCGCCCGAACAAGTGTCTGTTTCCGGACGTCCCGGCCATCGGCAGAGGGCTGCCCCCGGCATCGTACTGGCGCCGGGGGCTGCCCCACAGACGGTCCTCCGGACCGCCGTCTGCCGAATGACCAGGCCGACCGCCCGACCGCTCGGTCACCCGACGCTCGGTCACCCGACGCTCGGTCACCCGACCGCTCGGTTACTCCTCCGAAGCCGACGCGCTCTTGGCTGCCGTCGTCTTCTTCGCAGCCGCCGCCGTCTTGGCCGTCGTCTTCTTCGCCGTCGTCTTCTTGGCCGCCGCGGTCTTCGCCGTGGCCGTCTTCTTGGCGACGGTCTTCTTGGCCGTGGCCTTCTTCGCCGGAGCCTTCTTGGCGGTCTTCTTCTTCACCGGGCCCTTGGCCCGCTTCTCGGCGAGGAGCTCATAGCCCCGCTCCGGGGTGATCTCCTCCACGCTGTCGCCCGTGCGCAGCGTGGCGTTCGTCTCGCCGTCCGTGACGTACGGGCCGAAGCGCCCGTCCTTCACGACCACCGGACGCTCACTGACCGGGTCCGTGCCCAGTTCCTTGAGCGGCGGCTTGGCGGCCGCCCGGCCCCGCTGCTTGGGCTGGGCGTAGATCGCCAGCGCCTCGTCGAGCGTGACCGAGAAGAGCTGGTCCTCGGTCTCCAGGGAACGCGAGTCCGTGCCCTTCTTGAGGTACGGGCCGTACCGGCCGTTCTGCGCGGTGATCTCGACGCCCTCGGCGTCCGTGCCGACGACGCGCGGCAGCGACATCAGCTTGAGGGCGTCCTCCAGCGTCACCGTGTCCAGGGACATCGACTTGAAGAGCGACGCCGTCCGCGGCTTGACCGCGTTCTTGCCGGTCTTCGGAGTGCCCTCGGGAAGGATCTCCGTGACGTACGGGCCGTACCGGCCGTCCTTCGCCACGATCTGGTGCCCCGTCGCCGGGTCCGTGCCCAGCTCGAAGTCGCCGCTCGGCTTGGCCAGCAGTTCCTCGGCGTACTCGACGGTCAGCTCGTCCGGCGCCATGTCCTCCGGCACGTCGGCGCGCTGGTGGTTCTCGTCGTCCTTCTCACCGCGCTCGACGTACGGACCGTAGCGGCCGACGCGCAGCACGATGCCTTCGCCGACCGGGAAGGAGGAGATCTCACGGGCATCGATGGCACCGAGGTCGGTGACGAGCTCCTTGAGACCGCCGAGGTGGTCGCCGTCGCCGTTTCCGGCGTCCGCGGCGCCTCCCGGCGCGACACCGGCGTCGGCGTCGCCCTCGCCGAAGTAGAAGCGCCGCAGCCACGGCACGGCCTGGGCCTCGCCCCGCGCGATGCGGTCGAGGTCGTCCTCCATCTTCGCCGTGAAGTCGTAGTCGACGAGCCGGCCGAAGTGCTTCTCCAACAGGTTGACCACGGCGAAGCTCAGGAAGGACGGCACGAGCGCCGTGCCCTTCTTGAAGACGTACCCGCGGTCGAGGATCGTGCCGATGATCGAGGCGTACGTCGACGGACGGCCGATCTCGCGCTCTTCGAGCTCCTTGACCAGCGAGGCCTCGGTGTAACGGGCCGGCGGCTTGGTCGCGTGCCCGTCGACCGTGATCTCCTCCGACGACAGCGCGTCTCCCTCGGCGACCTGCGGGAGCCTGCGCTCGCGGTCGTCGAGCTCGGCGTTCGGGTCGTCGGCGCCTTCGACGTAGGCCTTCATGAAGCCGTGGAAGGTGATCGTCTTGCCGGAGGCGGAGAACTCGGCGTCGCGGCCGTCGCTCGCCCGGCCACCGGTCTTCACCGTCACGCTGTTCCCGACGGCGTCCTTCATCTGGGAGGCGACCGTGCGCTTCCAGATCAGCTCGTAGAGCCGGAACTGGTCGCCGCTGAGGCCCGTCTCGGCAGGCGTGCGGAAGCGGTCGCCCGAGGGGCGGATCGCCTCGTGCGCCTCCTGCGCGTTCTTGACCTTCCCGGCGTACGTGCGCGGCTTGTCCGGCAGGTACTCGGCGCCGTACAGCTGCGTGACCTGGGCACGAGCCGCCTGAACGGCGGTGTCGGAGAGCGTCGTGGAGTCCGTACGCATGTACGTGATGAAGCCGTTCTCGTACAGCTTCTGCGCGACCTGCATGGTGGCCTTGGCCCCGAAGCCCAGCTTGCGCGAGGCCTCCTGCTGCAGGGTCGTCGTACGGAACGGGGCGTACGGCGAGCGGCGGTACGGCTTCGACTCGACCGAGCGGACGGCGAACGGCGAGTCGGCGAGGGCGGCGGCCAGGGCGCGGGCGTTCGCCTCGTCGAGGTGCAGGACGTCACTCTTCAGTTGTCCCACGGAGTTGAAATCGCGGCCCTGGGCGATACGCCGGCCGTCGACCGTCGTCAGGCGGGCGACCAGAGAGGACGGGTCGGAGGCGTCACCGGTGCGTCCCGTGGAGAACGTGCCGGTCAGGTCCCAGTACTCAGCAGAACGAAAAGCGATGCGCTCGCGTTCCCGGGCGACGACGAGTCGTGTGGCGACGGACTGGACACGGCCGGCGGACAGCCGGGGCATGACCTTCTTCCACAGGACCGGCGAGACCTCGTAGCCGTACAGACGGTCCAGGATGCGGCGCGTCTCCTGAGCGTCGACCATGGGCTTGTTCAGGTCGCGCGGGTGGGACACGGCTTCGCGGATCGCGTCCTTGGTGATCTCGTGGAAGACCATCCGGTGGACCGGGACCTTGGGCTTGAGGACTTCCTGGAGGTGCCACGCGATGGCTTCGCCCTCGCGGTCCTCATCGGTGGCGAGGAAGAGCTCGTCGGACTCCGCGAGGAGCTCCTTGAGCTTCTTGACCTGCGCTTTCTTGTCGGCATTGACGACGTAGATCGGCTGGAAGTCGTTCTCCACGTCGACGCCGAGGCGGCGTACCTCGCCCGTGTACTTGTCGGGCACCTCGGCGGCACCGTTCGGGAGGTCGCGGATGTGCCCGACGCTCGCCTCGACGACATAGCCAGGGCCGAGGTAGCCCTTGATCGTCTTCGCCTTGGCGGGCGACTCGACGATGACGAGTCGGCGGCCGCCGTGTGCGGTCTCGCTGGTCGGGGACAACTTGGCTCTTCTCTCCGGTCGACACTCGGTGTTCTGCAGGTGACGCTGCGGAGTGTGACGGTACAACCCGCCCCCGTGTCAAACGGCAAAAGCCCGCAACGGCCACTCGAACGGTAACCCGACTCCCGGCATTCCTGCCGCCCGGACCGCTCGACCACCCCTGCGGGACTCCGCCTGAGACCTCGTGTGGATCTCTTCCGATCAGATCCGGCCGAAACACCACACTCCGAGAACGACGAAGGCCGTTCCGAACACAGTCGCCAGTGTGAAAGAGATCGCGGGGCGCACTCCGTACGCCACTGGCGCACGGTGCACGGTACGCGCTCCCGTCCACCACAGCAGCCCGGCCCCGAACAACGTGAACGCCGCTCCGGCGAAGACCGCCGGTCCGCTCTCCATCCCCGTACCCCTCACCCTCACCGTCCGTCGGCCTGGTTCCCCGGACGGTGAGGCTGGCACCCCCGGAACACCGGCCGTCGACCTGGAAACGAACTCCGGGTGAACGGATCACTGGCTGACCGGATCACCGGGCGGACCGGAAAAGCCGGGGCGCGCGGACTCCGGGGCCCTACCGGGCCCCGTCGTCCAGCGGCTCCAGGAAGCCCTGCTCGACCAGCAGCCTGATCGACTCGGGCGTACGGTCGCGCAACAGCACCGGGTCCTCGCCGAGGAGCTGGGCGATGGCGTCGAGGATGCGGCCCGCGCTGAGCGACCCGTCGGACACCCCGGCGAAGCCCGCGCCGACCGTGTCGACCTTCGTCGCGCGCCGCATGCCGCGGTTCTGGCGGAGCACCACGTACTCCGGGTCCTCCGCGCCCGGCAGCCCGATCTGCTCCTGCACGATCTCGTCGGCGAGCTTGAAGTGGCCGGCGAGCAGCGCCGCGTCGTCGTGCGTCCGCAGGTAGTCCTGGCGTTCGAAATGGGCTCGCACGACAGGGCCGAGGGGCTGTTCGACGGGGTGCGGCCACTCCTCGATGGTGATCGAGGGGTTCTCGGCGCCGGATTTGCGCAGCGTGATCCAGCCGAAGCCGACACCCCTGGTCTTGCGGGCCTCGAACTCGTCGAGCCAGGCGTCGTAGCGCGCGGCGTACTCCGCGGGGTCGGTGCGGTGGTCGCCGCTGTCGCGCAGCCACAGTTCGGCGTACTGCGTGACGTCCTGCACCTCGCGCTGCACGATCCACGCGTCGCATCCGGCCGGCACCCAGGAGCGCAGCCGCTCCTGCCACTCCTCGCCGTCCACGTGCTGCCAGTTGGCGAGGAACTGCGCGTAACCCCCGTCGTTCAGCCGCTCCCCCGCTCCCTGAACGAGCGTGCGGCACAGGTCGTCCCCGCCCATCCCGCCGTCGCGGTACGTCAGCCGCGCGCCCGGCGAGATGACGAAGGGCGGGTTGGACACGATCAGGTCGTACGTGTCCTCGCCCACCGGGTCGTAGAGCGAGCCCTGGCGCAGGTCGGCCTCGGGCGCCCCGGAGAGCCCGAGCGTGAGCCGTGTGAAGTGCAGGGCGCGCGGGTTGAGGTCGGTGGCGGTGACCCGGACGGCGTGCTGCGCGGCGTGCAGCGCCTGGATGCCGGATCCGGTGCCGAGGTCGAGCGCGCTGGTGACCGGCGGGCGGACGGTGATGCCGGCGAGCGTGGTGGACGCGCCGCCGACCCCAGGACCACCTCCTCGTCGCGGGTGCCCGCGCCGCCGGCACCGCCGACCGCGCGGCCGAGGTCGGAGACGATGAACCAGTCCTGGCCCTCCTCCCCGCCGTAGGGCCGTACGTCCACGGTGGCCCGTACGCCGTCGTCCCCGTACGCCGCCCCTCCCCGCACCAGCCAGCCGTCGGCCAGGCACTGCTCCAGGGGCAGCGCGGCCCCGGCGCGGGCGGCCGGCACCGGCTGCTGGAGCAGGAAGAGCCGCACGAGCGTTTCGAGCGGGCTGTCGCCGCGCGTGGCCCGCAGCGCGGGCACCGTCTCGCTGCGGGCGAGCGCGGCGTACGCGGGCGCGCCGAGCAGCTCCAGCAGCCCGTCGGCGGTGAAGTCGGCGGCGAGGAGCGCTTCGCGGAGGCGGGCGGAGCTTTCGGGCGCGGGGAGGCTGGTCGTACTCACTGGGCCATTGTCACCGCTCGCACTGACAAAAGCCGCGCGGCCCGGCCCCCTTCCGGGGTACCGGCCGCGCGGCAGGGCGTGCGCGCCGCGATCACGGCTTCGCGATCACGGCTTCGCGGCCGGCGAGACGGAGTTCGTCGCGCCCGGCTTCTGGCAGCCGGGCTGCTTGGCCATCGCCGTGCCCACCTCGCCGGACTGGAGCTTCTGGAGCGCCTGGTCACCGCTCCTGCTGATCTTGCTCAGCTCTTCCGCGATTCCCTTGAGGCCGTCAGCGAACTCCGCCTGGTCCTTGGTGTTCAGCCCGTCGACCTGCTTCTTCAGACCGGCGTACGCCGCGGAGGACTCATTGAGCTCCTTGACCGCCGCCTTCTGGGTCGTCTCACCGTCACCGACGGGCGGGGCGCCCGCCTTCCCCACGGCGGCGCCCATCGCCTTGTAGGCGTCCGAGATCTGCTGGAAGGCCGCGGAGTCCGTCCTCTGGACGTCGGCCGGCTTGCTGTTGTCGGCGGTCTGCTTCTGGATGGAGGCGTTGGCGTCCGAGATCTTCTTCAGCTGGGGCTGCACCTGGTCGCAGACCGACTTCGCCCAGTCGTTGACCTTGTTGTCGCTGTCGTCGTCGCTGCAACCGGACAGCGCCATTACCAGTACCGCACCGCCGGACAGCGCGGCCGCACACTTCTTGTTCACCGGATTGGTCCCTTCCAAGGCTCTCGGCCCCGGAACATACACGCCAAGTGGGCGACGACCGCATGCCGTACGTCCGTTCCATAACCTATTGAAGCCATTTGCACCAAGGGAGAGACAGCTCACGGAACTGCCCGCGCAGCAGCGGCGACGGGCGGACGCCGCGTCAGGAAACGTCGTCCGCCCGCCTGCTGAACAGGTGTGACGAGTACGACGATTCCTACGGCACGGCCTTGGGCGCCGCCGCCGGGCCCACCGGCCTCGGCACCCGTCCGGATCCGCCCCCGGGGCCGTCCTCGCCGCCCACGGCGATGGGCCGCCGCTTGGAGACGTACACCGCGCCGACGATGACGCCGACGGCGAGCGTCGCCACCACCGCCCGCACCCCGGCACTGGCGTCGTCGCCGTAACCGAACCGCACCACCGCCGGGGCGATGAGCAGCGCCACCAGGTTCATCACCTTCAGCAGCGGGTTGATCGCGGGGCCCGCCGTGTCCTTGAACGGGTCGCCGACCGTGTCGCCGATGACGGTCGCGGCGTGGGCCTCGCTGCCCTTGCCGCCGTGGTGGCCGTCCTCCACGAGCTTCTTGGCGTTGTCCCACGCGCCACCGGAGTTGGCGAGGAAGACGGCCATCAGTGTGCCGGTGCCGATGGCGCCCGCGAGGAACGAGCCGAGCGCGCCGACGCCGAGCGAGAAGCCGACCGCGATCGGCGTCAGCACGGCGAGCAGACCGGGCGTGGTCAGCTCGCGCAGCGCGTCCTTGGTGCAGATGTCGACCACCCGGCCGTACTCCGGTTTCTCCGTGTAGTCCATGATCCCGGGGTGCTCGCGGAACTGTCGCCGCACCTCGAAGACCACCGCGCCGGCCGACCTGGACACCGCGTTGATCGCCAGCCCCGAGAAGAGGAAGACGACCGCGGCGCCGAGCATCAGACCGACCAGGTTGTCGGGCTGCGAGATGTCCATCTGGAGGCCCAGCTCGTCGGCCTTCGCCCCGACCTCCTGGCGCGCCGTCTCGATGGCGTCCTTGTACGAACCGAAGAGCGCCGCCGCCGCGAGGACGGCGGTGGCGATGGCGATGCCCTTGGTGATGGCCTTGGTGGTGTTGCCGACGGCGTCCAGGTCGGTGAGGACCTGCGCGCCCGCGCCCGTGACGTCGCCGGACATCTCGGCGATGCCCTGGGCGTTGTCGGAGACGGGGCCGAAGGTGTCCATGGCGACGATGACGCCGACGGTGGTGAGCAGACCGGTGCCGGCCAGGGCCACCGCGAAGAGGGCGAGGATGATCGACGTACCGCCGAGCAGGAACGCGCCGTACACGCCGAGGCCGATGAGCAGCGCGGTGTAGACGGCGGACTCCAGGCCGATGGAGATGCCGGCGAGGACGACGGTGGCGGGGCCCGTCAGCGAGGACTTGCCGATGTCCCTGACGGGGCGCCGGTTCGTCTCGGTGAAGTACCCCGTCAGCTGCTGGATCAGGGCGGCCAGGACGATGCCGATGGCGACGGCTACGAGCGCCAGCACCCGCGGATCGCCCCCGTGCCCCTTGACGGCGGCGTCGGTGACGCCGTCCAGGCCGGCGTACGAGGACGGCAGGTGGACGAAGACGGCCACCGCCACCAGGACGAGGGAGATCACCGCGGAGATGAAGAAGCCGCGGTTGATGGCGGTCATTCCGCTGCGGTCGGCGCGCCGCGGGGCGACCGCGAAGATGCCGATCACCGCGGTGACCACGCCGATCGCCGGAACGATCAGCGGAAAGGCCAGCCCCGCGTCGCCGAAGGCGGCCTTGCCGAGGATGAGCGCCGCGACGAGCGTCACGGCGTACGACTCGAAGAGGTCGGCCGCCATGCCCGCGCAGTCGCCGACGTTGTCGCCCACGTTGTCGGCGATGGTCGCGGCATTGCGCGGATCGTCCTCCGGGATGCCCTGTTCGACCTTGCCGACGAGGTCGCGCCGACGTCGGCGGCCTTGGTGAAGATGCCGCCGCCGACCCGCATGAACATCGCGATGAGCGCGGCGCCGAGCCCGAAGCCCTCCAGCACCTTGGGCGCGTCGGCAGCGTAGACGAGGACGACGCAGGAGGCACCGAGCAGGCCGAGGCCCACGGTGAACATGCCGACCACACCGCCCGTACGGAAAGCGATCTTCATCGCTTTGTGTGCGACGGCCGTCAGATCCTTTTCCGGTTCGCCCTCGGCCGGGGTGGCTTCACGCGCGGCGGCCGCCACGCGCACATTGCTTCGTACGGCCAGCCGCATCCCGATGTAACCGGTCGCCGCCGAGAAAAGAGCGCCGACCAGGAAAAACACGGAACGTCCCGCACGTTGCGACCAGTTGTCGGCCGGAAGCAGGAGGAGCAGGAAGAAAACCACGACGGCGAAAACACCGAGTGTGCGCAACTGCCGGGCGAGATAGGCATTCGCGCCTTCCTGCACCGCCGCCGCGATCTCCTTCATCCTGTCGGTGCCTTCGCCGGCCGCCAGGACCTGACGCACCAGCAGCTGAGCGACGACCAGGGCCGCCAGCGCCACTGCGGCGACGACGATCACGACGATCCGGTTCTCGTCGGTGAGTACCGCGGCCGCGAGAGTAGAGGGGTGGTCCAGCTGTTCTGAGATGAAGAGCCCCGTCATTCGTCCTCCTTGACGCTCAGAGCTCAAGACGTGGACGGATTGTAGGGAGTGGAACCCGATCAAAACAGAGTGCCGCAAACGTAATTGACCTTCACCGGCCGCTCAGTAAATGATCGTGTGCCGGCAAACTCATCAAAATCGGTAACGGGACAAACGCATTGATGATTCAGGAACGATCTCCTGGAAAGATCCAAGGAAATAAGAAAGGCCCTGCTCAGCAGGGCCTCACGGAAAAGACCGGCCCCCGGGGCCGGAACAAGGATCAGGGGAGCACGGTCGCCAGTGCCGTCGGCCAGCTCATGCGGATGACGCCGCCGGACTCACCGGTGACGACCTCGACATCGTCGACGAGTCCGCTGATGACCGCCAGCCCCATCTCGTCCTCGCCGTCGGAATCGGCGTCGGAGTCCGCGCCGGATCCCGCGGACGGGGACCCGGACCCGGAGTCGGGCCCCGCGGTGCCACGCACCCCGGGAACCGATCCGGCCGTACCGCCCGAACCGGGGACCTCGTCCCCGACCTCGATGGAGAAAGCCTTCTCCTCCTCGGTCAGGGCGACCCGGACCGGGGCGGAGATGCCGTGGCTGCGGTGGAGTCCCACCGCCCGGCTGCACGCCTCGCCGACCGCGAGTCGACTTCGTCCAGCACCGCCTCGTCCACCCCGGCCCTGCGCGCCACGGCGGCCGCCACCAGACGGGCCGTCCTGACGTGCTCGGGCTGGGCGCTGAAGCGGAGTTCAACGGTGGCCATGTGCGGTCCCCCTCGGACGTTCGGGCGTGCTTCTCAGGGGCCCGGGCCGACAGCCCGGAGCCCCTGCTCTTCCTTCCGGTTCCCGGAAGCCGTCAGTCGGTGGCCGCGACGGCTTCGTCGACCGAGGTGTGAATGGGGAACACCTTGGTCAGTCCGGTGATCCGGAAGATCTTGAGAATGCGCTCCTGGTTGCAGACCAGTCGCAGCGAGCCCTCATGGGCCCGGACGCGCTTGAGTCCGCCCACGAGCACGCCGAGTCCGGTGGAGTCGAGGAAATCCACGCCCTCCATGTCGACGACCAGGTGATAACTGCCGTCGTTCACCAACTCGACCAACTGCTCGCGCAGCTTGGGCGCGGTATACACATCAATCTCGCCACCGACCTCGACGACCGTACGGTCGCCACCAGGTCCGGACACATTGCGAGTCGACAGGGACAGGTCCACGGATCCTCCAGCACCTTGCTATCGAGCGGCCGCCCCCCTGAGGTCTCCCCGGCGGAGCCAGAGGACGGAACGCCAGCCGCAATGGCATTCAATCACTTACCAGCATGCATGCACGACGCCTTGGGAGCATTGTCCGTCACGCCAGTGACACACTCGGTGCCGATGGCCAAGAATCACCGTCCCAGTCGACCTCCGGAGAACGCGGGTGCGCGCCCCTCTCCCGGTACGGTCCTCGACCGGCTCACCGCAGGGGAGAGCCGGTCCTCGCGCATCACTCATACGGAGCACTTGCCCCCACGTGCGGGTTCCCATGCAGTCTGGCCCGACCGCATCCGCACGGAAGTGATCGCGGCCGTCCGGTCCGCCGGGATCGAGCATCCGTGGACCCACCAGGCGCAGGCCGCGGAACACGCCCTGGACGGCGATTCCGTCGTCATCGCCACCGGTACCGCGTCCGGCAAGTCGCTCGCCTATCTCGCCCCCGTCCTCACCGCCCTCCTCGACGGCTCCGAGGCGCCGAACGGGCGTGGCACGACGGCCCTCTACCTCGCCCCCACCAAAGCCCTCGCGGCCGACCAGCGCCGTGCGGTGAAGGCGCTGGCCGCGCCGCTGGGCAACGCCGTCAGGCCGGCGGTCTACGACGGCGACACACCGGTCGAAGAGCGCGAATGGGTGCGTCAGTACGCCAACTACGTCCTGGCCAACCCGGACATGCTGCATCGCGGAATCCTTCCTTCCCACCCCCGCTGGGCCTCCTTCCTGCGCGCCCTGCGCTACGTCGTCGTCGACGAGTGCCACACCTACCGCGGCGTCTTCGGCTCGCACGTCGCCCAGGTGCTCCGGCGCCTGCGCCGCCTGTGCGCCCGTTACGGCGCGAACCCCGTCTTCCTGCTCGCCTCCGCCACCTCCGCACAGCCCGCCGTGGCCGCGGCCCGCCTCACCGGCCTCCCCGTCCAGGAGGTCGCCGACGACGCCTCCCCGCGCGGCGAACTGGTGTTCGCACTCTGGGAGCCGCCGCTCACCGAACTGCACGGCGAGAAGGGCGCGCCCGTACGCCGTACCGCCACCGCCGAGACCGCCGACCTCCTCACCGGTCTGACCGTGCAGGGCGTCCGCTCGGTGGCTTTCGTACGCTCCCGGCGCGGCGCCGAGCTGATCGCCCTCATCGCCCAGGAACGCCTGGCCGCCGTCGACCGTTCGCTCCCGCCCCGGGTCGCCGCCTACCGCGGCGGCTACCTCCCCGAGGAACGCCGCGCCCTGGAACGCGCCCTGCACTCCGGCGAACTTCTCGGCCTCGCCGCGACCACCGCGCTCGAACTCGGCGTCGACGTGTCGGGCCTGGGCGCCGTGGTCATCGCCGGCTATCCCGGCACCCGCGCCTCCCTCTGGCAGCAGGCGGGGCGGGCCGGGCGGTCGGGCGAGGGCGCCCTGGCGATCCTCGTGGCCCGGGACGACCCTCTGGACACGTACCTGGTCCATCACCCCGATGCGCTCTTCCGGCAGCCTGTGGAGTCCACGGTCCTCGATCCCTCCAATCCGTATGTCCTCGCCCCCCATCTGTGCGCCGCCGCCGCCGAGCTCCCGCTCACCGAGGCCGACATGGAGCTTTTCGGTCCCGCTGCCCCCGGGCTGATGCCGCAACTGGAGGCCGCCGGCCTGCTCCGCCGCCGGGGCAGGTCCTGGTACTGGACCCGCCGGGAACGGGCCGCCGACCTCACCGACATCCGGGGCGAGGGCGGCCGGGCGTGCAGATCGTCGAGGCGGACACCGGCCGGCTGCTCGGCACGGTCGACGCGTCCGCCGCCCACACCTCCGTCCACGACGGCGCCGTCCACCTCCACCAGGGCCGTACGTACCTGGTGAAGCGCCTGGACCTGGACGACCCGTACGGCGCCGTCGCCCTGGTCGAGGAGGCGAATCCGCCGTACTCCACCACTGCCCGCGACACCACCGCCATCTCCGTCCTGGAGACCGACACCGAGGTCCCCTGGGGCGAAGGCCGCCTCTGCTTCGGATCCGTCGAAGTCACCAACCAGGTCGTCTCCTTCCTCCGTCGCAAACTCATCACCGGCGAAGTGCTCGGTGAGACCAAGCTCGACCTCCCTGCCCGCACGCTCCGGACCCGCGCCGTGTGGTGGACGGTGACCGAGGACCAGCTCGACGCCGCCCGCGTCAATCCGGAGCAGCTGGGCGGCGCCCTGCACGCCGCCGAGCACGCCTCCATCGGGATGCTCCCCCTCTTCGCCACCTGCGACCGGTGGGACATCGGCGGCGTCTCGGTCCCGCTCCACCCGGACACCCTGCTGCCGACCGTCTTCGTGTACGACGGCCATCCGGGCGGTGCGGGCTTCGCCGAGCGGGCCTTCCACACGGCCCGCCAGTGGCTGACCGCCACCCGTGAGGCCATCGCCTCCTGCGAGTGCGAGGCGGGCTGTCCCTCCTGCATCCAGTCGCCCAAGTGCGGCAACGGCAACGACCCCCTCGACAAACGGGCTGCCGTCCGCCTCCTGACCGTCCTTCTCAGGGAAGCCCCGGACGACCCGGTCGCGTCGGATGCTCCGGGCCCTCCGGATGCCCCGCGGCCCCCTGCTCCCCCGGAGTCCCCTGCTGCCGCTGAGCGGCCCGGGGAGTGAGCCCGGAGGCCACGGGTCCGGCGGGTCCGGCCCGGGCCCTCACCGCCACGTTGTACGGCCCGGCGCCTGCCTCTGCCGTGACGTCGGAGACCTCGCCGTACACGGAGCAGCTGATCAGACGCGTCTGCTGCGCCGCCGCCACCTCGGCCGCCTCACCACAGGCGGCGGCCTGACCCCGCATCCAGTGCGCCGCCGCCGCGAGGGCCGCCAGGTCCGCCGCGCCACCGGCCCGGTGCCGGGCCAAGGCCGCCTGCCCCGTGGCCAGCGCTCCCGCGAACACCACCCCGAGCACGGCCACAGCCACAACAGCCCACACCGTGGCCGACCCCCGGTCGTCCCCTCCTTCTCCCCTCCCCCTCATGCCACCGCCCCCACGCTCTCTTCGGCCTGCGCGACCGCCTCGGCCCGCAACGTCAGTGACAGCACGCCGGGCCCCGGTGCGGGTGCCTCGACGGCCACCCGCACCAGATCGCCCTCCCTGCCGAGGGTGACGCGCGCCCCGCGCGGCGCCGCCTGCCGGGCCGCCGCCACCGAGGCGCCCTCCGGCTCCTGGCGTGCGGCGGCCCTGGCACCCGCCCTCGCCGCGTCCACGCACTGGATCTGCGCGGAAGTCGCCATCAGTGCCCAGACCAGCGCCATGGTGAAGAGCACCAGGGCAGGCACCACCACGGCCGCCTCCGCCGTGACATAGCCCCGGTCACCGCGTCCCCCGGTCTCAGAACGGCACATGGAGAGCCCTCCCCACGACCGCTTCCAGGGCCGACGACACCATGCCGCTCGTGACGACCTTGTAGAGCACGGCCGCGAAGGCGCATGCCGCGATCGTCCCCATCGCGTACTCGGACGTCGTCATCCCCGCGTCCCCGCCGTCGGCCGCCCTGCGCACCAGCGCCGATGCCTGTGCCCGCATCCGCTTCCACACCCGCATCTCGACCTCCAAGGTCAGTTGCCGTTCATCAGTCCGCTCGCCAGTCCGATCACCACGGGCACCACTCCGACCACCAGGAAGGCGGGCAGAAAGCACAGCCCGACCGGCCCGACCATCAGCACGCCCGCCCGCTGGGCCCGGGCCGCCGCCTCCCGCGCCCGCTCCGTCCTGAGCCCTTCGGCCAGCCGGGACACGGGATCGGCCGCCGGAGCCCCGGTGGCACCCGCCCGTTCCAGGCAGCGGGCCAGCCCCGCGGCGCCCGGTATCGCGCCCAGCCGGCCCCACGCGTCCGCGGGTTCGCCCCCGAGCCGCAGTTCGGCGGCCGTCCGCGCCAGCCGCTCACCCACCGGTCCACCGAGCGAGTCCCCGACCGCCTCCGCCGCCTCGCGCGGCCCGGCGCCCGCGGAAACGCAGGCCGCCAGGCGGTCGGCGGCGAGCGGAAGCGGCGCGTGTCGACGGGGCCCTCCTCGCGCGGTCTGCGCCCGCGCTGCCATCGCACGGCCCCGTACGCCGCGACCGCCCCGACCGCGCACCCGCTCACGCCACCGACCAGCACATAGCCGGTGACCACGGCCCCCAGAGGCGGCCCCCAGCGCAGTGCCCGCGCCCCGTACTCGGGCCGCCACCGTCGCCACCACCGCCACCGCTCGAAGCCCGCCCCGGTCACCCCTGCCGCCTCCACGGCAGCAGCGCCGCCAGCGCCTGCGCAGCAACCGTTCCCGCCGCCGTCCGGCCAGTGCGAGCACCAGCCACACCGCGGTGGCCGCGGCCGACACCACCACCCCCAGCCTGTGGACAACCTCCCCGCTCAACACGAGCCCTCCCCCTGTCGTACGATCCGCCGGGCCCAGAAGAGACCCGCGCCCTCCAACAGCCCGCCGACCAGCAGGCACCCCATTCCGGCCGGGGTGTGCAGCAGCACTCGCAGCGGTCCGGCCCCCAGCGCGCTGCCGATGAGCAGCCCCGCCACCGGAAGCAGCGCCAGGAGCGCCACCGTCGCCCAGGCACCCGTCAGCTGCGCCCGGAGGTTCTCCCGCTGGTCCCGCTCTGCCCGCAGCGCGCCCGCTCCAGCCGGTCGAGCCCGGCCGCGAGACCGGCGCCGCCGTCCACCGCCACCCGCCAGCACGCGGCGACCCCGGCAAGCCCCTCCGCCCCCGGCTCCCGGGCCGCTCTCCTCAGCGCGTCCGGTACGTCCCCGCCGAACCGTGCCGCCGCCATCACGTCGGCCTCCGCCCCGCCCAGGCCGTCGGTGCCCGCCGCGG
>RHMC01000199.1 GCA_003719395.1 Streptomyces altiplanensis | reverse complement strand
GTTGCGGGGACCGATCCCGTCACCCGATCAGTGACCACGCTGAAAGAGCTCAGTGGTTGGCGCGGATGCCCTCGTCGCCGTCGACGGGCAGGATGTGGGCCTGGCCGTCGACGGAGGGGACGGTGGGGTGCGCGGTGGTGAGCTCGCCGAAGAGGGAGGCGAAGCGGAGCTGACCCGCGTCGTCAAGGTCCTGATCGCGGAAGACGAGTGCCTTGTGTTCCAGGAGCGCGGAGTTGATCTCGGTGACGACGGCGGGGTCGAGCTCGGTGGAGAGATCCACGCCGAGGATCTCGGCGCCGATACGGCCGCCGGTCCTGCGGATGTCGAAGCCGGTGCTGGTGCTCATGCGCGGGTGTTCCTTTCAGGAGATGATCAGCGGGGAGGTGATCAGTCGGAAGGTCGTCAGGAGGTGAGGGGCGAGGAGGTTCCCCTGGGCCCCGGTGGTCCGAGGGGAGGGCCGACGGCCCAGCCGCGCCGGGGGTGGCCTCGTCCCCGGCCGATGTGCCGCGGCAGCTGGCCGAGCAGGCCGGTGCGGTCCAGGTGCTCCTGGTCGCGGGCGGGGGAGTCGTCGGACAGCGGGTGGGTGCCGGCGCCGCGTACAGTGCGTCGGCCGGGCAGACCTTGATGCGCTTGTCGCAGGTGATGCGGCGTTCCACCGAGACCGGGTCGGTCATGAGGTCACCTCCAGGGGCGACCGGTGCCGCCGCGGCCAGCCGGTTGGCGGGGCGGGCCAGACCGTAGTGCTCGCGCAGGGTGCGGCCGGTGTACTCGGTGCGGAAGAGGCCGCGCCGCTGCAGGATCGGCACGACATGGTCGACGAAGTCCTCCAGGCCGCCCGGCAGATGGGGAGGCATGATGTTGAAGCCGTCGGCGGCACCCTGGGTGAACCACTCCTCGAGCTGGTCGGCTGTCTGCTCCGGGGTGCCGGTGAACACCCGGTGACCACGGCCCGAACCGAGGCGGGCGATGAGCTCGCGCAGGGTGAGGCCGTCGCGGCGGGCGAGTTCGGCGACGAGCGTGAAACGGCTCTTGTTGCCGTTGATGTCCCGCTCCTCGGGCAGCTCGGGCAGTGGTCCGTCCAGCGGCAGCCCGGTCAGGTCGGTGCCGAGCATGCCGGACAGCTGGGCGAGCCCGTACTCGGACACCTGGAGGTCCGTCAACTCCTGTTCCAGGGCGCGGGCTTCCGCCTCCGTCGAGCCGATGACGGGGGGCGATGCCGGGGAGCACCAGCAGCTGGTCCTCGGCGCGCCCGTAGCGAGCGAGCCGTGACTTGAGGTCCTTGTAGAAGGCCTGGCCATCGGTGAGGGTCCGCTGGGCGGTGAAGACGGCCTCGGCGTACTGGGCGGCGAACTCCTTGACCGCCGCCAGGGCGGACAGCAGGGTGAGGGGTTCGAAGCCGCCGAGCGCGTTGTGCCGGATCTTGCCCCACAGGGCGAAGCCGTCGGCGAGGAAGACCGAGTCGAGCAGGCCGTGCTCGGCGGTTTGCGCGAGTTGCTGGAAGTAGCGCAGGTCCGTGACCCGTTCGGGCTGGGTGCGGGGGTGGCGCCAGGCGGTGTCGTGGTGGCCGGCGTTCATGAGGAAGGCGTTGAGGTGGAGCCGGCGGGGTCTGGACGTGGTCATGGGGTTCCTTGGATCGGGGCAGTGAGACCAACAGGCAGGACGAGACCAACGGACAGGAGACGGGCGGGCGGTAGGGCGCGAAGGCGGCCGGGTCAGCCGCCGGCCGGTACGCGCCAGGAACTGAGCCGTCGTTCCACGGCCACCAGGAACTGGTTGAATGCCACGCCGATGGCGGAGATCGTGATGATGCCCGCGTACATCTGCGGGATCGCGAAGTTGTACTGCGAGGCGTTGATCAGATAGCCGAGGCCCGCCTTCGCGCCGATCATCTCGGCGGCGACCAGCACCAGGATCGACACCGCTCCGGCCAGTCGGATGCCGGTGAACATCACTGGCACCGCGGACGGCAGGATGACCTTCTGGAACAGGCGCGGCGCGGCCAGATTCATCGACTTCGCCAGCTTCAGCAGGGTCGGGTCGACGTTGCGGACCGCGCTGATGGTGTTGAGCAGGATCGGCCAGGTGCACGCGTACACCACGATGGAGATCTTCGATGTCTCGCCGATGCCCAGCAGCAGGACGAACACCGGCAGCAGGGCCGGCGCCGCGGTGTTGCGGAACACCTCCAGCAGTGGCCCGAGCAGGTCGACGACCGGCCGGTACCAGCCGATCAGCAGGCCGAGCGGCACGGCGACGACCACGGCGAGACCGAATCCGCTGAACGAGCGCACCAGGCTGGCACGTGCGTTGTCGGCGAGCTGGCCATCGGCGGCCAGCCCCCGCCAGGCGTGGGCGACCTCGCTGAACGGCGGCAGGAAGGTCCGGTCGACCAGGCCCACCCGCGGTGCGGTCTCCCACAGCAACAGCAGGGCCACGATCGCGACGGACTTGGTCGCCCCTTTGACCAGCAGGTACGGCAGCCGGCGGACCGCCCGGCGGAGTCGGGCCGGCGTGGAGTGGACTTCGCTCACCCTCGACGGGGATGCCTCACGTGGCACGGACGCGGCGGGGGAAGAGGCCGGGGCGCTCGCGGCGCTCACCGAGGCCCGGTGCCGTGGTCTTCTCGGTGGCCGTGCCGGTTGTGGTGCTCATACGGAAACCTCCTCTTTCTCCAGCTGCTGCGCCCTGGCCACTCGTCGCGCAGCAGCGACCAGATCACGTGCCGGTGTTGCGCGAACTCGGGACTGGAGCGGAGGTCGTCCGTCGCCGTACGGGAGTCGAAGGCGACCGGCACGATCTGCTTGATGCGGCCCGGCCGCGATGTCATGACGGCGACGCGCTGTCCCAGGTACACCGCCTCGTCGATGCTGTGCGTGATGAAGACGACCGTCTTGCCGGTGCGCTGCCAGATGCGCAGCAGTTCGTCCTGCAGCGACTCCCGGGTCTGGGCGTCCAGCGCGGCGAACGGCTCGTCCATGAGCAGGACATCGGGGTCGTAGGCGAGACTGCGGGCGATCGCCACCCGCTGCCGCATCCCTCCCGACAGCTCATGCGGATGGCGCTGCTCGAACCCGGACAGACCGACCATGTCCAAGAACTCCCTGGCTCGTGCTGGGCGTTGACGCCGTGGGACGCCGGTGGCCTCCAGGCCGAACTCGACATTGCCCTGCGCCGTGCGCCACGGCAGCAGCGCGTACTGCTGGAACACGATGCCCCGGTCCAGGCCAGGTCCGGTGACGGGTGTGCCGTCCAGCAGGATCCGTCCGCCGGTGGGTTGGGTGAGGCCGCCGAGCAGGTCCAGCAGCGTGGACTTCCCGCAGCCGCTGGGACCGACCAGGACGACGAACTCGCCGGCCGCGATCTCCAGGTCGATGCCGTCGAGGGCGGTGAACCGGGACGCCCGTCGCGCCCTCGTCCGGTCCTTGACGGTGAAGTCCTTCCGTACGTCCTCGAAGACGATCTTGGGTGCGGTGGGGGACGTGGTGGAGTCCGGCATGGGATCAGCTCCCGCTCTTCGCCGTGGAGGGAGACTTCGTGTTGCCGTTGAAGTCATTGGTGTAGAGGCCCGACAGCGCGACCTGGCCCTTCTTGATGTCACCGCGCTCGGCCAGCCAGTCGATCCACAGCTGGAGTTCCTTGCCGGTGATCAGGCCCGCCTTCTCGGCGACGCCGTAGGAGCGCCAGTACTTCAGGGGTGCGGTGTCCTCGTTGCGGCCACGCTTCTTCACGATGTCCGTCATCCGGGCGATGACTTCTTCGTGCGGAGTCGAACGGGACCACTCGACGGCCCGCCCCACGGCGGTGACGAAGATCCGGGCCGTGTCGGGGTTCTGCTTCAGGAAGCGGTCCGTCATCACGTAGGTGCCCGCGCTGAACGCGCCGAGCAGTTCGAAGTCGGTGAACAGCGGGCGGATGCCCCCGGTCGCCAGTGCCTTGTCGCGCAGAACGCCGCCGAGCACGGCCACGTCGATCTGCTTCTGCCGCAGCGTCTGCTCGGTGTTGACCGGTGGGACCACGAGTGGCTCGACCTTGCCGATCTCCGCCCGGGACAGGCCGCCTCGCTGCAGATGGATGTCGAGCATGGCTTCGGAGTGCGCTCCGAGTGTGTTCATCCCGACCTCCTTGCCGATCAGGTCCCTGGCCGAGCGGATCGGACTGTCCTTGAGGACGTAGAAGCCGTTGTAGGCGTACTTGTCGGAGCCGTAGTAGCTGATGACGGCCTTGACGGGAGCGTTGTTCGCCGCGAGTTTGACGACCGCGCCGTTGAACGCGCCGCCGAAGTCGACCTGGCCCGTGGCCGCGGACTGGATGTCCTGCGGTCCGCTGATGGTGTTGCCGACCCACTTCAGCTTCACGTCCTCCAGATAGCCGAGATCCTCGGCCAACTCCGGCAAGGTCACCTGACCCGCCCAGCCCTGGTACCGGATCGTCTTGGTCCGGCCCTTGCCGGGAGTGGCTCCGGTCGCGGCCGTGCCGCAGCCCACGGCCACCGCAGAAAGACCGAGCAGGGAGAGGAACTGGCGTCGGGTCGATGCCGTAGTGGCCATGGAAAAGTCTTGTTCACACGAATGGGGCTGAGGCGGAATCGATGGCATGGAGAAGCCATGACCGAGAAGGCGCTCGGCAATTGAGTGCAAGCAAGGCGGACACCGAAGGGAAAAGAGGCCCGCCAGGAATGCCTGCAAGGAATCAGTCGTTCACGCCGGCGACGGTCGTGATGGCCGACTGTGAATTTGGAGCGGGAGAGTGACGCCCGTCAGCGCGTTCAGCGGACGACGGCACAGATGGCGCTGGCCTGACGTCGCAGATCGACGTGCAGGCGCGCGGCGAGATTCTCGGACTCGCTCACACCAAGAGAGTTTCAGTGAAATCTGGCCAAGTCAATGTCGCTTGTGCGAGCGTCTCATATTCTCGACGGCCCGACATATGAGTGAAGTGCGGCGTTCACAATTGCATGGATGCTGGGTTGCGTGGCGAATGCCGGTCATGCCGAGTCCGCCGGGGAAAAGCTGAACGGCATCGCAAGGTCAGACGGGCAGGACGAACGGAGGGTGCGCGCCGTTGAGGAAATAGTCCCCGACATCGCGGAGCCGGTGAGTGACGGGCTCGTACAAGGTGTGGGTCCGGGCATTGCGCCAGAAGCGGTCGAAGCCCAGCCGGGAGGACGTGGAGCGGACGCCGATGATGTCGAGGGCGCGGGCGGTGGACTCCTGTGCGGCCCTGGAGGCGGCGGCTTCGGCCATGGCCACGAGAACAGAGATCTCCGCGTACTCGTCGTAGGTGAGGTCTTCGCCGCGTACGAGACCGCCGTGCACCGCTTCCCGTGCTTGATCGGCGAGCGCGGACGCGGAGCGCGTGAGGACGGTGAGTTCTCCGTAGGCGATCAGTGCCTGTGGGTCCTGGGGGGAGCCGAGTGGCCAGTCCGGGTGCCAGGGCGAGTGGCCTGCCCTGCTGTAGTCATGGGCTTCGGCGAGCACTCCCTCGGCCATGCCGAGACGGAGCTGGACGGAGAGGAGGCGCCCGACCGGTGATGCCAGTGCAGTCAGGGGTGACAGGACGTCCTCGTCCGCGGACAGGGAGCCGAGTACGTCGTCGGCGGCGACCGCTGCGCCGTCGAACTCCACGCTCCCGCCGGCCGCGAGCCGCTGGCCGAGTTCGGCGTCGCCGTCCGATCCTCACGCCGTGGCAGGCGGGATCGACGACGAGGCGAGTGGTTCGCCGGTGTCGGCCCGTACGGCCCGCACGGCGAGGCGGTCGGCGACCAGGACCCCGGTGGCGTAGCTCTGCCGGCCGTCGAGCACGTAGCCGGCGGCTGTCCTGGCCAGCGTCAGAGGCGGTTCCTGGCGGGCGAAACCACCGCCCCAGCACCACTGCTCCGCCGCGGACCGCTGCTCGGTCTGAGCGGCGAGAGACGGCTCGGTGAAGAACGTGGCGCTCCACGACAGGAAATAGTGACAGCCGAGTAATTGACCGATCGCGCCGTCGACGGCCGCGATCTCCCGGACGACGGCGTAGGCCGTGGGCCAGTCCGCGCCGCCTCCCCCGAGCTCGGCCGGTACGAGCAGCGTCAGCAGTCCCGCTTCGCGCAGCCGGGACACCTCGTCGAACGGGGCCTTGCCTGCCTGCTCCCTGGCCACCGCGTCCGTGGCCAGGTCGTCCGCCGTCTCGCGGGTCACGCGCAGCCAGCGCCGCACGGCCGGGTCCGGTCCGGCCGGATTCCGAGGCGGAGCCGGACGGCGCAGTGGCAACGCCCATGGTGGTGTTCTCCTCAAGGTCGGTGGCAAGGCGCGGTGATGGGGCTCTCCTGCCGGCCGGGCACGTACTTGTAACCCACGTCGCCGTACGTGACGATCTGGTGCCGGTGAGCGGTGCCGAGCTTGCGGCGCAGCCGCGCGATGTGGACGTCCACGGTGCGGCCGTCACCGATGTGGTCGTAGCCCCAGATGCCGGTCACCAGCTGCTCGCGCGAATGCACCTGGTGGGGATGGTGTACGAGATGGGCCAGCAGCCCGAACTCCAGGTAGGTGAGGTCGAGTTCCCGTCCGTCCACCTCTGCGACATGTCGCGCGGGATCGATGCGGACGACACTGCCTTCCGCTCCCGTCCGGTGCGCGGGAGGTGAGTCCGTGTGGGCGACCGGTCGGATCTCCGGCCGTGTCACGTCCTTGGTGAAGAGCTGGGCGGGGTCGGTGCCCTCGGGGACGAGTACGAGGTAGCCGACGAGGGATGTGGAACCGGTTTCCGCAGTACCGCTCTGCGCGGCATCGCCCACGAGGCGGAGACGGCGCATGTCGGGGAGCGGTGAGCCCGATGGGGTGGCCTGGTCCAGGAGTGCCGTGGTCATGGCGGTCGTCCTTCAGGGATATGACGGGCCATCAGGATCAGTGGATGGATGGGCCTGATCGCCTGGGATGGGGGAGAAGGAGCGGAACGGCGCGCGCAACGTGTGAGCCGCGTGCCTTACGCGCGACAGCAGGCGGCGCTGACGACGTGACCAAAGTCGACATGCCGACGACGAACGAGTCGCTGCTGTGTGGGGGGCATGTACATCATCCTGCGCACCCGCCGGCCGGGCCGTCAATACTTCCCTAGTAAATCGATGGGAAATGTAGGGAAGGAAATACCGCAGGTGGACTCACCGGTCACCGCCGACTGCCGGGCGGCCCCCGGGCGCGGTCCCCCTCTCCAGTCGGGCGCGGAGCGCGGCCAGGCGGACCCTGAACCTCTGCAGGGGTGTGGGCGGCAGCGCGTGGGCGGAGCCACGTGTGTAGTGGCGCTCGACGTAGAACCGCCCCGCGCTGAGCACGGTGGTGACGGCGATGTACCAGAGGGTGGCCACCCTCAGCAGCGGGATGACCCGGTAGGTCTGGTTTACGTCAGCCCGGCCACCGTACGGGAGGCGGCCGAGTGCTACCGCGCCGCGTTCCATCCGTCCGGCCACCTCACAAGCCCTACGTCAGCGTCTCCGCCGATGTCGTCGTCGCCGAGGACGACGAGACCGCCCGCGAACTCGCTGCCGGCTACGGCCTGTGGGTCCGCAGCACCCGCACGGCCGAGGCGCCATCCCCTTCCCGTCCCCGGAGGAGGCCCGTGCCCATGCCTGGACCGAAGCTGATCAGGCCCTGGTCGCCGACCGGGGGCGCTCCTACCGGCTCCTGGCAGAAGAGTGGCAACGTCGATGAGCCGGTGGCAGCCCGGCTTCGGATGCCGAGCGGCAGGCACGCCGGCTTTCACAGGCCCCGCCGCTCGGTACCGTCGGGCGAGTCGGCGATCAGGTACTCCGCCCCGGCGGCCGCAAGCCAGGGCCTCGGCGCGGCCTGTCTCGTTCCTGGCTGCGTTTCCAGCCACCCGGCCGCCACCGGCACCCCGCACACCCTTTGTCCGTGGGCGGGGCCGGAGGCTGCCTGGGGCCGGCGCCGGAGCTGTTTCCCACCCAGGCGACGCCCAATTCGGCAAGGGAGGCAAGTCGGCCGTCAGTGAGCTCCTCACGCCTCGATTCGGTGTTCGAGACTCACGCGCCCAGCCTCACGACCACTGCCTCGCCCTCGCCGCCGGCCTTGCCTCTGGCGGCTGGGGCGGCAGAGGGGGCCTCAAGCGGCTGTACGCCCAGTTCGATGAGCCGTTCCCGCTGTTTGCCGGGCGGAGAGCTGCGCCCGGGATTATCGGGGGACGGGGACGGGGACGGGGACGAGGAGGGGGCGGGATCGCGGACGCGGTCGTGGACCAGGCGTCCCTGGGCGTAGGTGGCGCGACGGCCCGCTCATCGCCGAGGATCATCAGGGCGAAGAGCCGCTCGGTGAAGTCCTTGGCGACATCCGTGCGGCGGGCGAGGCGGGGGTGGCGGTGAAGTCCAGGACCGTGAAGTCGGCTTCCCTGCCCACACGGAAGTTGCCGATCACGTGGTCGAGGCCCAGGGCCTGGGCGCCGCCGAGGGTGACGAGGTAGAAGCCGCGGTAGGGGGACAGGCTGCGGCCGCGCAGGGCGGTGACTTTGTACGCCTCGTTCAGGGTGGTCAGCAGGGAGTAGCTGGTGCCGGCGCCGACGTCGGTGCCCAGCCCGACAGCCACCTTGCTCTTGCGGGCCGCGCGCAGGTCGAACAGGCCGCTGCCCAGGAAAAGGTTGGAGGTGGGACAGAAGGCCACCGACGAGCCGGCCGCGGCCGGGTGCTTGCGGTCGGTTGTGCCGACGTGGATGCAGGAGGCGAACAGGGAACGCTTGGTGAGCAGGCCGTAGCGCTCGTAGACGTCGGCGGGGGGAGAGGCCGCCGAAAAGTTTCTTCACCAGCGCCACTTCGTCCTTGTTCTCCGCCGCGTGGGTCTGCAGCCACAGGCTGCGGTCCTCCCGCAGCAGCCGGCCGGTCATGGCCGGTATCCGCCCGGTCGAGGTCGGCGCGAAGCGCGGGGTGATGCCGTAGCCCAGGCGGTCCTTGCCGTGCCAGCGATCGACCAGCTCACGGGTCTGCTGCTCGGCCTGATCCACGCTGCGGTCCCGCAGACAGGCCGACGCGTAGGGCCCGCGGTCCATATTTGTCAAACACCCCATAAGCCGCACCCCCTCGCCTGCGCCTGCCGGCCGGACGGCAAAGCCCAACGCTGTTGCACCAGAGCACCACCCACCCGCGGGCCCTCACGAGCAGCGTGTCCTGTGACAACGGATCCTGAGTGCGTGACACCGAAGTTTGAGCTGCCTCCGGTGCCGGGGGCAGTCCGCCGTGGTCCTGGTGTCGCCACCGGGCCGTGCTCTTCCTCCTCCCGGTTACCCCGCCAGTGCTGCGAGTTCACCCAGGACCCGGGCCGCTGGTGCCGGGTGGACCAGCCACTTCAGGTGGCTGCCCTCAAGGGTGCGGACGTCGTACGGGTTGTCCGGCGTCAGTGCGTTGCCCTCGCGGATCAGCCGGTCCTGTATCGCGAGCGGCAGGCTCGTGTCGCCGGCCAAGCGGACGTAGGTCTTCGGGATACGGCCCCAGGTCTCGGCCTGTGCCCGGTCGGCGGAGGTGCCGACGTCCAGGTTCTCGTCGGGCTGGAAGGTGTTCAGGAAGGTCAGGAACTCCTCGTCGGTGCCGTCGGCGAGGAAGGCCGCCTTGAAGGCCGCGAGGGCGTCCGGGTTCGCGGTGCGGAAGTTGACGCGGAGCAGGCCGAGTTCGGCCGGGTTCCCGGCCAGCGCCAGCCCCAGGGAAGCGGCGTCAACCGTGGCCATCTCCGGCTCGGCGTAGTAGTCGTTCACGTCGAGATCGACAGGGCACCAAGCCGAGACGTAGACGATGCGGTCGATCAGATCCGGCCGTACGTTGGCTGCCGCGGTGGCCGTCATGCCGCCGCGGCTGTGGGAGACGAGGATCACCGGCCCGTTCTGCTTGGCCCTTTCGAGGATTCCGATCAGGTGCGCGGCATTGTCGGCGAGCGTGACGCCCTTGATCGAGCCGGGTGCCGTGGCGAGCCCTTCGAGATCTTGCGGCGCCTGGTAGGCGCGCGTGTAGGTCGCCTCGAAGCCGTGGCCGGGCAGGTCGACGGCGACCGAACGGTGTCCGAGGAGGCCGAGTTCGGCCTGGAGTGGTGCGAAGGAGAAGGAGTTCGAAAAGGCTCCGTGAACCAGTACGAACGTCGGTTGCATCTGTCTACTCACTTTCTGACGTCCTGCGGCATCGGCGGCACGCGCGTCGCACCCGGACGCTGCCTTCGAAGGAGCCAAGGTCAAGCGCCCCGACAGCCGCACCCGCGAGCCCCCCACGCCACCCCCGGCACATGGGCACCCCGTGCCACTCAAACTTTGATGGCACAAACCTAAGATCACCAAGGTTCGGTGGCAATACTCAAGATTCGGTGACACAGGACATACCGCTTCGCCAAACCGGCGAGAACATCCCTCACCGCAGCGCACGAATCCGTGCATGAGTTCGCGCCCGCGGGGCACCAGCACCAACGGTCCCCCCTGGCCCGGACGGAACCCCCGCCGTCTGAGGCCAAAACGGCCCCGCGACCCCACCCCCCGGGCTCGCGGGGCCACTTCCCCACGAAGGACCTGACGGCAACTGCCCCTGAGCGGCCCGATCGCATCCCCGGGACCGCCCCTCAGCACACGGAAAGCCAGAGCGACCTGTACGTGGTACTGCCCCGGGCCGCGCAGAACCATGGCGTCCTGCGTCGCCGCAAGCCTCCGATGCCGGGTGAGGGGTGTCGGCGGTGGGTGACAGGATGGCCGTATGAGTGAGGAGTTGGACGGCATACTGGCCGATCCCGCACG
>RHMC01000198.1 GCA_003719395.1 Streptomyces altiplanensis | reverse complement strand
GGTGCAGCCCGCGCGCGCCGGCGGCTCGGGTCGGTGCGCCCGGCGGCGGCGGCGAGCACGGCGGACAGCTCCGGCAGGACGGGCAGGCCGGGCTCGGGGGCCGGCGGCCCGTACCGGACGGGGCCGCGCCCTTCCTCGACCGTCCGCTGCATGATGCCGTCACCTCCACGCCGATCGGATCACTCGTATACGGTTACTTACCCCGTATACGGTTATACGGGTGGTTCCAGCACGGCGCTTCTGGGGCCGGGCCCGGGAGCCGGGTTCCTAGCGATGCGGTGCGAACCGGGCCAGGGTGCTCTCCAGGCCGCGCCCCTTGCCTCGGACGACCGCCTCGGCGACCTCCGCCAGCTTGCGGTTCGTCCGCTGCGACATCTGCCGCAGCACCGCGAACGCCTCGTCGCTGTCGCAGCGCAGTACATGCATCACGATGCCGCTGGCCTGGTCGATCACGGCGCGCGAGCGCAGCGCCGTCTCCAGCTGGCCGACCTCGGCGAGGGCCTCGCGGTAGCGCCGGTCACGGACCAGGCTCGCGGTGGTCTGCTCCCCGAGGACGCCCACCGGGCCGTACGCCGCGCGCTCCAGGGAGCCGGGGCGGAAACTGTAGAGACTGACGGTGACCTCCATGCCGGACCGGCGGAACGGAATGGTCATGCTGGCCCTCACCCCGGAATCGAGCGCCAGGGCCCGGTACTGGGGCCACCGCTCCTCGTTCAGCAGGTCCTCCGTGTCCACGGGTTCGCCCCGGTCCAGCGCGGTCGGGATCGGTCCGTCACCGAGGTCGAGCTGGACGGAGGCGAGCGCGGCCAGGTCCGGGTGGGTCGCCGTGGTGCGCCGTTCCGTACCGCCGTCGGCGATCGTCGCCACGGCGCCGCAGCAGCCGGGGGCGCAGCGCGCGGACTGCTGCGCCAGCTCGGACAGTCTGCGCACCACGGAGTCGGGCTCCGGCCCTTGGAGTTCCTGCTCGGTCAGCATGGCGGCGTCCTCCCTGTCGTGGTGCGGCTTCCCGCCTCCAGGTCCGCAAAACCGCTGGACCGGTTAGCTTTCTCGTATGACGCAGACGGACGACTTCGGCGCGGAACTGGCGGATTTCGTCAGGCGGGTCGGTGAATTGAGGGCGGGGCGCGCCCTGCCTCCCGATGAGCATCTCGCCCTTCTGGACGCGGCCCTCTTCGAACTCCGGCACGTGGCCGACACGTTGTGGCCGCGGTACGAGCAGCTGAAGGCGGCCGCCCCCAACGCCCCCTCCCCCGACCGCCAGGAGCGACAGGAGCGACAGGAGCTCAAGGCCCTGTTCCAGCGGCTGCCGCTGCCGGTGGCCCTGGTGGACAGGGACACCGTCGTACGGCGGATGAACTTCGCCGCGACGGGGCTCACCGGCGTACGGGCCGGATACGCGACGGGACGGCCGCTGGCGGCCCTCTTCAGCCCCGGTGACCGGGCCGCGTTCCGCTCCCAGGCCGCGGCCGTGGCCCGCGGCGAGGGCGACCGGAGTCTGACCGTCCATCTCCAGCAGCGGCCGCACGAACGGCTGCTGGCCACCATGAGCGCGCTGCGCCCGCCGGACGAGCCGCATCCGGTGGTGGTCACCGTCCTCCAGCCCGGCCTTTCCACCGGCGCGCACCCGGCTCCGGGGGCCGTCGCGGCGGGGCGGCGCCCCGCGCTGCCGGACCTGTCGGAGACGACCCGTCACGCGGAGCTGCTGGACCTCGTCGACGCGATGACCACGGAGCTGCTGTCCGTCGCGCCCGGCGACCAGGAGGCGGTTCTCGCGGGCGCGGCGCGGACCCTGCACGGGCGGTTCGCCGACTGGGTGGTCGCCGACGCCGTCGCGGGCAGGCCGCTCAAGCGCACTCTGGTCCTCGGTCCGGGGGACCCGGGCGCCCAGGCGCTGGCGCAGGCGGTGGCGGGTCAGGACCCGGCCTCGTGCCCGCTGGTGACGGAGGCCGCCCGCGGCGGTTCCGCTTCCCTCCAGGTGCAGCCGGAGGACACGGACGGCTTCGGCCGGGATCCGGCGGGCGACCCCGTGCTCGTACGGGCGGACGTCACCACGCTGCTGTGCGTGCCGCTGACGGCGTCGGCCGACGGCGGGTCCGACCGGGCCCGTGCAGGGGGTGCTCACCCTCTTCCGTACGGGCGCCCGACGGGCGTTCTCGATGGCGGAGGGCCAGGCCATGGACCTGATGTCACGCCATGCCGCGCTCGCTATGCGGCGTCCCGCAGAGCCTCGTCGCGCAGGCGGGTACAGCAGCGGCTGATCAGCCGGGAGACGTGCATCTGGGAGAGTCCGAGGTCCTCGGCGATGCGGCTCTGCGTCATGTCCCGGAAGAAGCGCATGTAGAGGATCTTCTTCTCGCGTTCGGGGAGCCGGTTGAGAGCCGGCTTGACCGCCTCGCGGTCGACGATGACGTCGAGCGCGCCGTCGAGGCCGCCGAGGGCGTCGCTGAGCGAGTACCCGTCGCCCGTGCCGGGCAGCTGGGCGTCGAGGGACAGCGCGGTGAAGGAGTCGAGCGCCTCCATCCCGGTGCGGGCCTCCTCCTCGCTCATGCCGGCGTGCTCGGCGATCTCCGCGACGGTGGGGGCACGGCCCGACACGGTCGTGGCCAGGTCCTGGCTGGCGGCGCGGACCCGGTTGCGGAGGTCCTGGACGCGGGCGCGGCACGTGGAGGGTCCACATGTGGTCGCGGAAGTGCCGCTTGATCTCGCCGGTGATGGTCGGCACGGCGAAGCTCTCGAAGGCCGAGCCGCGGTCCGGATCGTACCGGTCGACGGCCTTGACCAGGCCCAGTGCGGCCACCTGACGCAGGTCCTCGATGGCCTCGCCGCGATTGCGGAACCGGCCCGCGAGCCGGTCCGCCATCGGCAGCCAGGCGTTCACGATCTCCCGGCGCACGGCGTCCCGCTCCTCGCCCTCGGGCATGGCGCACAAGCGGCGGAAGGCATCGGTGGTGTCGGGGGCGTCGTCGTGCGGGTGCGTCCTGCGAACGGCGGTTGTACGCATCTTCGTTGCAACTCCCTGAACGGTGCAGACGGCGGACGGGTGTCACCGTGGGGAGGCTGCCGGGCTCCTGGACGTGACACGTCCGGAGCGCATTGCCGCTCCCACGGACGTGCCTCCGGTCCGAAGCACATGGAGCACGTGCCCCCGCCTCGGCACGCCAAACGGGTCGGGTTCGCGGGCGTCCGGTTTCCGTCGCCGCATCCCTGGTACTCGGCACAGTGCTGCCTTTTCGGCCGCTCCGCATGTCCAGCCGCTCCGCACAGCCCGTAGGAGGCCCCCATATGAGCACCGATGTTGCCGACCGGATCCTGTCGCGCCTGCGCGAGTGGGGAGTCGAGTGCGTCTTCGGCTATCCGGGGGACGGCATCAACGGCCTGCTGGCCGCCTGGGGCCGCGCCGAGGACCAGCCGCGTTTCATCCAGTCCCGGCACGAGGAGATGGCCGCGTTCGAAGCGGTCGGGTACGCGAAGTTCGGCAACCGGCTCGGCGTGTGCGCCGCGACCTCCGGGCCCGGCGCGATCCACCTCCTCAACGGCCTGTACGACGCCAAGCTCGACCACGTGCCGGTGCTGGCCATCGTCGGCCAGACCGCGCGCAGCGCGATGGGCGGCTCGTACCAGCAAGAGGTCGACCTGCACTCGCTGTTCAAGGACGTCGCCTCCGACTTCGTGGAGACGGTGACCGTGCCGGAGCAGTTGCCGAACGTGCTGGACCGGGCGATCCGCACGGCGTACGCCCGGCGCTGTCCGACCGCGGTCATCGTGCCGGCGGACGTGCAGGAGCTGGAGTACACTCCGCCGCCGCACGCCTTCAAGATGGTCCCCTCCAGCCTGGACGCAGCAGCTGACGGCGATGCCCTCGCCGGACGCGCTGCGGCGGGCGGCCGATGTGCTCAACGCCGGCGACAAGGTCGCGATCCTGGCCGGCCAGGGCGCGGCCGGGGCACGCGGCCGAGGTCGCGGAGGTCGCGGAGCTGCTGGGGGCCGGGGTCGCGAAGGCGCTGCTCGGCAAGGACGTGCTGTCCGACGAGCTGCCGTACGTCACGGGCTCGGTCGGGCTGCTGGGCACCCGTCCGTCGTACGAGATGATGCGGGACTGCGACACGCTGCTGACCATCGGTTCCAGCTTCCCGTACTCCCAGTTCCTGCCGGAGTTCGGCAAGGCGCGGGCCGTGCAGATCGACATCGACCCGCACATGATCGGGATGCGCTATCCGTACGAGGTGAACCTCGTAGGCGACGCGCGGGCGACGCTGCGCGAGCTGATCCCGCTGCTGCGGCGCAACGAGGCGCGGGACTGGTTCGACGAGATCTGCGCGGGTGTCGAGCGGTGGAGGGAGGTCATGGAGCGGCGGGCCTCCCTGTCGGCCGATCCGGTCAATCCGGAACACGTGGCGGCGGCGCTGTCCCCGCTGCTGCCGGACCACGCGATGATCACGGCCGACTCGGGGTCGGCCACCAACTGGTTCGCGCGCCACGTGCGGCTGCGCGGGGACATGCGGGCGTCGCTGTCGGGGACGCTGGCCACGATGGGGTGCGGTGTGCCGTACGCGATCGGGGCGAAGTTCGCGCACCCGAACCGTCCGACGATCGCGCTCGTCGGTGACGGGGCGATGCAGATGAACGGCATGGCGGAGCTGATCTCCGTCGCGAAGTACCGGCACATGTGGGAGGACCCGCGGCTGGTGGTCGCCGTCTGGAACAACCGGGACCTCAACCAGGTGACCTGGGAACTGCGCGCGATGGGCGGAGCCCCGTCCTTCCTGCCGTCGCAGTCGCTCCCCGACGTGTCGTACGCGGCGTTCGCCGAGTCGATCGGCCTCACCGGGATCCGGGTGGAGAAGCCGGAGGAGGTGGAGGGCGCGTGGCGGGCCGCGCTGGCGGCGGAGGGCCCGGTGGTGCTGGACTTCGTCACCGATCCGTCGGTGCCGCCGATCCCGCCGCACGCGACGTGGGACCAGATCGAGGCGACCGCGTCGGCGCTCGTGAAGGGTGACGCGGAGGCCGGCGCGGTGATGAAGCAGGGCCTGAAGTCGAAGCTCCAGGAGTTCCTCCCCGGCGGGGACAAAGGCTGACCGGAGGGCCGGGATCCGGGCCGGCCCGGATCGGCCGCAGGGGCCGCTCGTGAACCCCACGCCCCGAGGGCGTGCCGGTCACTCCGGCCAGTGGCCGGTCGCCCGGTGGACCGCGATCGCTCCGCCGCGCTCCACCGCAGCGCGGACCACCGCGAACGTCGCGCCCTGCAGCGCCGCGGCCGGGAGGATCTCGCGCCAGCTTCCGTCCCGGTCCATGGGCTGGGGGGCCTCGGTCTCGCCCGCGACCGTCTTCCACAGGCGCTGGAACGCCATGCCCGCCAGCATGCCTGCGGCCATGCCCAGGAGCATCCCCGCAGGCTTGTACAGCACTGTGCCCTTCTCTGCCATGTACCTCTCCCCGATCAGCTGCCGACGGGCCGGCCGACCGGGTCACGGTCCTTCGCCTCCGCCGGCAGTATGAATTCTTCGTAGCGGCCGAGTGCGATGATCACGCCCAGCATGAGAACCGGAATGATTACCGGGATCAGCACGGCTAAACCCGCCATGGCTCCGCCCTCCCTGAGGGAACGGCCTGTGACACCGGGCCGCCGGCACGCGCACCCCGGACCGTCGTACGCGGCCCCGGGCTCCCGTCCCTCTTCCCGCACAGCCGCTCGGCCGCTCGGCCGCGTACCGGGTCCCCCTCCGTGACCGGTCTCAAACACCCCGCGACGGCGGACGTTTGCCGCCCGTGCCACGGGTACCCGCGCCGGTGGCCGACAGCGCGAGTGAAGAGATGAGGCGGACACCCATGGCCCAGTTCGTGAGGGAAGTCATGACAGCAGGCGTCGCGGCGGTACGCCCCGACGCCTCGCTGGTGGAAGCCGCGCAGCTGATGCGCGCGCAGGACATCGGTGATGTGCTGGTGGCGCGGGACAACCAGCTGATCGGTGTGCTCACCGACCGGGACATCGCGCTGCGCGCGGTCGCGGACGGCGTCGATCCCCTCACGGTCAGCGCCGAGTCCGTCTGCACGCCGGCCACGGTGTGCGTCGGCCCGGACGACGAGGTGTCGACGGCGGTCACCCTGATGCGGCAGCACGCGGTCCGGCGACTTCCCGTGGTCGAGGGCGGCCTGCCGCTCGGCGTGGTGAGCATCGGCGACCTCGCCGAGATCCGGGACCCGCGGTCGGCGCTCGCCGACATCAGCCGGGCGGCACCCGGTCCAGGTGCCGGAATCTGAAGCAGGACAGCACACAGCACACAGCACACAGCACCGAAGCAGTCACACGGAAGGATCACCATGCGGATCGCGTTTCTCGTGGCACCCGAGGGCGTCGAGCAGGTCGAACTCACCGAACCCTGGCAGGCGGTGACCGACACGGGTGACACGCCCCGGCTGGTCTCCACGAAGCCGGGCCGGATCCAGGCCTTCAACCACCTCGACAAGGCGGACACCTTCCCCGTCGACCAGGTGGCCGGCGAGGCGTCGGTGGAGGAGTACGGCGCGCTGGTGCTCCCGGGCGGGGTCGCGAACCCCGACTTCCTGCGCATGGACGAGAAGGCGGTGGCGTTCGTCCGCGCCTTCTTCGACGCGGGCAAGCCGGTCGCGTCCATCTGTCACGGCCCCTGGACGCTCGTCGAGGCGGACGTCGTGCGCGGCAGGACCCTGACCTCGTGGCCGAGTCTGCGTACGGACATCCGCAACGCGGGCGGCACCTGGGTCGACGAACAGGTGAAGGTCTGCGACGCGGCCCCCGCCACGCTGATCACCAGCCGCAAGCCGGACGACCTCAAGGCGTTCTGCGAGACCTTCACCAAGGTGTTCGCCCGCTCCTCCGCGAAGTAGTCCGGCGAGCGGGTGGTCCGGGCCGTCAGACGCGGCGCCCCAGCAGGGA
The DNA here is from genome assembly GCA_003719395.1 of Streptomyces altiplanensis. Lineage (GTDB taxonomy): Bacteria > Actinomycetota > Actinomycetes > Streptomycetales > Streptomycetaceae > Streptomyces > Streptomyces altiplanensis. The sequence continues at coordinate 3,927 of RHMC01000198.1, read as the reverse complement.
GAGCAGCTTGGCCTGTACGCCGGCTCCGGCGGGCGGTTCCACCGGAGCGGCGAACAGGCCGCTCTTCTCCAGTTCGGCGGAGTGCGGCCCCACTTCACGCACCGCGAAGTCCACCAGGCCGTCGGGCAGCCGCTCGTCGGCGCCGATCGCCCGCGCCAGGTCCCACGCGTGCACCACCAGGTCGGTCACCATCTGCGCGCAGTACGCCGCGCACGAGGTCTCCCCGTACGACAGCCGCACGGTCCGCTCCAGCGCTCCCGGCGCGGCGAACGCCCGGTGTGCGTCGGCCGCCGCCCGTTCCCAGACCGCCACCGGGTTGTCGCCGAGCACATCGCCGTCGATGTCGATGCCGAAGGAGCCCTCGTATGCCTCCTCGATCGTGCGCTGCTCGGTCACCAGCGGCGGCACCCACAGCTGTTCCACGGTCAGGTGGTTGACGAGATCGCGCACCGACCACTCGGTGCAGGGGGTCGGCGCCTGCCACTGGCCCTGCCGTACGGCCCGCACATGGCCGCCGAAGAGGGCGAGCGCCTCGTCGTGGCGCGCGAGGAGCGGGTTCGTGTTCGGTTCCATGGTGTTCATGGTTCACCTTCGGGTACCCGGGGCGCACGCCCCACCAGACATTCCCGGAGGGAGAAATGGACCTCTCATTCCTCACCCCACTGTACGAACGTCCCGGCCCCTGGGCATCCGTCTACGCCGATACGTCCACCGTCGACGAGTCGACACCGCAGCGGCGTGAGCTGCACGCCCGCCAGGCCTGCCGCGACCTGCTGGAGCAGGGGGCCGACGAGGCGACGGGGTACGCGGTGTACGACGCCCTGGCCTCCTGCACCCACGGCGCGGCGCCGGCCGCCGCGCCGTCTTCGCACGGGGCGGCGAAGTGGTGCTGGACCCGCCGCCGGCCACCCGCCCGCCGGCTCCCGTGGTGAGCTGGTCCGCGCTGCCGCGGGTCGGCCCGCTGCTGGGCCTCGCGGGCGAGGAACCGGTCTGCCTCGTCGCGTACATCGACCGCAAGGGCGCCGACTTCGAGCTGCGCACCACCCTCGGCAGCCGTCCCGCCGGGCAGATCCACGGCGAGGACTGGCCGGTGCACCGCACCGCGAGCGACGACTGGTCCGAGCGCCACTTCCAGCTGAAGGCCGAGAACACCTGGGAGCAGAACGCCCGCGACACCGCCGAGGCGCTGAGCGCCTGTCAGGAGGAGACCCGCGCCGGGCTGCTGGTGCTGGCGGGCGACGAGCGCGAGCGGCACGCGTGCACGACGCGCTGCCGCAGCGCTGAAGCCCCTGGCCGTCGAGACGACCACGGCGGCGCGCCGGGTCCGGCTCCGGCTGCTGGACGAGGACGTGGAACGGGCCAGGCAGGCGCACGCGCGCAAGCAGGCCGCCGCCGAACTGGAGCGCTTCCGCGCCGCGCGGGCCCCGTCGGCGGACGGCGGCACCGTCGTGGCGGCCGAAGGGGTGCCCGCGCTCGTGGACGCGGCGCGCGAGCACCGGATCTCGGAGCTGCTGGTGGACCCCGAAGGGCCCGACGCCGGACGCGAGGTGTGGGTGGGCGAGGAGCCCGACCAGCTGGCGGTACGCCGTACGGACGCGCGGTACCTGAGTGAGCGCGAGCCGTTCGCCGCCCGCGCCGACGACGAGCTGCTGCGCTCGGCCGCCATGACCGGGGCCGAGGCGATCCGGGTCCCGCCGGACGCGGGGCCTGCGGGCGGCCTCGGCGCGCTGCTGGCGGCGGTCGCGGCCGGACGGGACGTGACGCGAGAGGGCGGGCACCGCCCCGGCCCCCGGGCCTTGGGGTCCGCCCGGCGTGCCGCTGGATTCGGAAGGCGTCGCGCCGGGTACTCGCGTGCCATGTCTTCACCCAAAGCGCATGACCCGCTCCGAGCACCAGGGCGGATCGCCGCCTGGCTGAGCGCCCGTGACCGGGGGCTCTTCCACAGCGTCGCGACCCGCCACTGGCCGGGCGCCGATCGTGTCCTGCCGCGGCTGAGCCACGGGGCGAACCACGGCGTGCTGTGGTTCGGTGCCGCCGCCGGGATGGCGGCCTTCGGCGGCTCCACCCGAGCCCGCCGGGCCGCGGCGCGCGGGGTGGCCTCACTGGCGCTGGCCTCCCTCACCGTCAACACCGTGGGCAAGCGTTCGGTGCGCCGGGGCAGGCCCGTCCTGGACGCGGTGCCGATGATCCGCCAGCTCAAGCGCCAGCCGATCACCACTTCCTTCCCCTCGGGGCATTCGGCCTCCGCCGCCGCCTTCGCGACGGGAGTGGCGCTGGAGTCCAAGGGGTGGGGCGCGGTCGTCGCCCCGGTCGCGGCGTCCGTGGCCTTCTCCCGCGTCTACACGGGCGCGCACTATCCGAGTGATGTGCTGGTCGGGGCGGCGCTGGGCATAGGAGCGGCGTTCGCGGTGCGCGGGCTCGTACCGACCCGGGCACAGATCCCCGCGCCGGGGAGGCCATACGCCGAAGCGCCCGTGCTGCCCGACGGCCGGGGTCTGGTCGTGGTGGTCAACAAGCGGTCGGGCTCCGCGGCGGCCAGGGCGGCCGCGGTACGGGACGCGCTGCCGCTCGCCGAGGTCGTCGAGTGCGAGCCCGACGAGCTGACGGTCACGCTGGAGAAGGCGGCGCAGCAGGGCCGGGCGCTCGGGATCTGCGGTGGGGACGGCACGGTCAACCGGGCGGCGGTGACCGCCGCCCGCCACCGGGTGCCGCTGGCCGTTTTCCCCGGCGGCACGCTGAATCACTTCGCGTACGACCTGGGCATCGAGGAGGTCCAGGACACCTGCCGGGCCCTGGCGAGCGGCGACGCGGTCAGGGTGGACCTGGGCCGGTTCACCCCCGGCCCGGGGCCCGACGGCGAGCCCGGCCATTTCCTCAACACCTTCAGCCTGGGTGTCTATCCCGAGCTGGTACGGATCAGGGAGCACTGGGCCCCGCGCATCGGCGGCTGGCCCGCGGGCGTACTGGCCGCGGTGGAAGTGCTGCGCGCCGAGCGGCCGCTGGACGCGACCATCGGGCAGCACAAGGGGCGCCGCCGCGCGCTGTGGATGCTGTTCGCGGGCAACGGCATGTACCAGCGCTTCGGCCCGACCCCCGGCCGGCGGCTCGACCTGGCCGACGGGCTGCTCGACGTACGTGTGGTGCACGGCGGCCGGCTGCCCGGCCTGCGACTGCTGGCCGCGGCGCTCGCGGGGCCGCTGAGCCGCTCGCCCGTCCACGCGGCGCAGCGGCTGCGCAGGGTGTGGATCTCGGGGCTGGCGCCGGGGACGCTGCTCGCGTACGACGGCGAAGTGGCGGAGGCGCCCCCGGAGTTCCTCATCGACAAGGCCGACGAAGCACTCACCGTGTACCGTCCGCTCGCCCCGTAGCGACCCGGAGGCCCTGGGGCTCATGGGGCTCATGGGGCTCATGGGGCTCTGAAGGTCCTGGGGGCTCTTGGGGGGCCTCGCCGGAAGGGGCCTCCGTGATGTCGAGAAAGACCTGGTCGGCCTGCGGCCAGGTCTTTCGCACGGAGCGCTTGATGCGTACGCAGGCGAGCTCCACCTCCTCGCTGTCCAGCCCCGGCGTCAGGTCGACGCGGGCGGCCACCAGGAGCGAGTCGAGGCCGAGCCGCATCGTCAGCAGTTCGGCGACGTTGTCGATCTCCGGCTGGGCCCCGACGAGCGCGCGGATGCTCTCGCGCAGTTCGGGGTCGGCGGCCTCGCCGACGAGCTGGGCCCTGGCGTCCCGGCCGAGCCGGTAGGCGACGTACACGAGCAGGAGGCCGATGGAGAAGGACGCGACGGCTTCGTAGACGGCGTCGCCCGTCGTCATGTGGAGCGCCATGCCGGCCGCGGCGAGGAGCACCCCGACGACGGCGGTGCCGTCCTCCGCGACGACCGTGCGCCAGGGCCCGGTCCCGGACCGGTCCGGGACCCGGCCGACCGT
>RHMC01000197.1 GCA_003719395.1 Streptomyces altiplanensis | reverse complement strand
TCACTCGTGAAGGCCGGGCCCCGGACGGGCATTGCGCAGCGCCATCCGGCGCAACGCGGGCGCATGGAAGGGAAGTTGCCGCGGACGTTGACAGGAACACGCCCGCGCGACACGCTCGGAGAGCGCTCTCCAAGAACGCTCTCCCGGCACTGGCCACGAGATGCCAGTGCCGTCTCGCCCCCGACTCCGCCAGGAGCCCACGTGTTCAGACCCCCCGCACTCATGCCGGGCCGCCCCCGGGCCGCGACCCTGCTCCTCACCCTCGGCGCCCTGCTCACTTCGTCGCTCATGGTCGGCGACAGCGCCGGCGGCCGCCGCCGCCGACACTCTGCTCTCCCAGGGCAAACCCGCCACCGCATCCTCCAAGGAAGGCGACGGGCTCTCCGCCGGACAGGCCTTCGACGGCAACCTCACCGGCACCCGCTGGGCCAGCCAGTGGTCCGACCCGCAGTGGATCCAGGTCGACCTGGGCAAGAAGGCGAACCTCAGCCGGGCCGTACTCACCTGGGAGGGCGCCTACGGCAAGGGGTACGAGATCCAGGCGTCGGACAACGGCACCGACTGGACCACCCTGAAGAAGGTGACCGACGGCGACGGCGGCACCGACGACCTCGCCCTCACCGGCGTCGGCCGCTACGTCCGCATGCTCGGCACCGCCCGCCCCGGCGGCTACGGCTACTCCCTGTGGGAGTTCCAGGTCTACGGCTCCGAGGGCGCCACCCAGCCCCCGCCCGGCGGCGCGGTCAAGGTGACCGGCACGCAGGGCGCGTGCAGCTCACCGTCGGCGGACAGCCCTACACCGTCAAGGGACTGACCTGGGGCCCCTCCATGGCGGACGCCCCGAAGTACATGCCCGACCTGAAGTCGATGGGCGTCAACACCGTCCGCACCTGGGGCACGGACGCGAGCTCCAAACCCCTCCTCGACGCGGCCGCCGCGAACGGCCTGCGCGTCATGAACGGCTTCTGGCTCCAGCCCGGCGGCGGTCCCGGCAGCGGCGGCTGCGCCAACTACGTCACCGACACCACGTACAAGAACACCATGCTCACCGAGATCGCCACATGGGTCGAGACCTACAAGAGCCACCCCGCGACCCTCATGTGGAACGTCGGCAACGAATCGGTGCTCGGACTCCAGAACTGCTACAGCGGCGCGGAGTTGGAGGCCCAGCGCAACGCGTACACCACCTTCGTCAACGACGTCGCGAAGAAGATCCACTCGATCGACGCCGATCACCCCGTCACCTCGACCGACGCCTGGACGGGCGCCTGGCCGTACTACAAGCGCAACGCCCCCGACCTCGACCTGTACTCGATGAACGCCTACGGCGACATCTGCGGCGTCCAGCAGGACTGGGTGGAGGGCGGCTACACCAAGCCCTACATCATCACCGAGACCGGACCGGCCGGCGAGTGGGAGGTCCCGGACGACGCCAACGGGGTCCCGGACGAGCCCACCGACGTGCAGAAGCGCGACGGCTACACCAAGGCATGGGAGTGCACGACCGGCCACCGCGGCGTGGCGTTGGGTGCGACCCTCTTCCACTACGGCCTGGAGCACGATTTCGGCGGGGTCTGGTTCAACCTGATCCCCGACGGACTCAAGCGGCTGTCGTACTACTCGGTCAAGAAGGCGTTCACCGGCACCAACGCGGGCGACAACCTGCCGCCGGTCGTCAGCGGCATGACCGTCACGCCCGCCGGGTCCGCCCCCGCCGGCCAGGAGTTCACCGTCCGCGCCGACATCCGCGACCCCGAGGGGGACGCGGTGACGAACAAGATCTTCCTCAGCGGCAACTACGCCAACGGCGACAAGCGGCTCGTCCCGGCGCAGTTCAGGTCGACCGGCGCGGGCACCTTCGCGGTCACCGCACCCGAGAAGCTCGGCGTGTGGAAGGTCTACATCCAGGCTGAGGACGGGCGCGGGAACGCCGGCATCGAGACCAAGTCGGTCAAGGTCGTCGCCCCGCCGGTCTCCGGGACCAACGTGGCGCTGAACAAGCCGACCACCGCGTCCAGCGCGCAGGCGTCCTACGGCGACTGCCCGTGCCCCGCCTCGAACGCCACCGACGGGAAGACCGGCACCCGCTGGGCCAGCGACTGGAGCGACCCGCAGTGGATCCGCGTCGACCTCGGTGCCCCCACGCCCATCCGCAAGCTCCAGCTCGTCTGGACCCGGCCTACGCCAAGTCCTACGAGGTCCAGGTGTCCGACGACGGCACCACCTGGCGCACGGTCCACACCACCACCACCGGCAACGGCGACATCGACACCATCGATGTCGCGGCGACCGCCCGTCACGTCCGTCTCCACCTGACGGCCCGCGGGACGGGCTGGGGCTACTCGCTCCACGAGTTCGGCGTCTACAGCTGACGGCGCCGAACCCCATGACGGGTGGCGGGGCCCGCCGCAAGGGCTCCGCCACCCCGGCATCACCGCACAGGTCCACCCCCAGTCGCGTGGCGCCTTCACGGACCCGCGAAACCCCCCATGGGCAGGAGATCCCCATGAGATCGAGTCCGAAGCGACTCTCCGCACTCCTCCTCGGTACGGCCCTCATCGCCAGCGTCCTCGGAGTCGGCACCTTCGCCTCCGCCGCGGACACGGGCGGCGCCGCCCCGCTCGCCACCGCTGCGGTCGTCGACCACACCGGGCACAACATGGCCGCCTCCACCCAGGCGTCGGGCGACGACGCCGACGGAGACGGCTACATCCCCGCCGTCCCGCAGGTCACCGGCGTCACCCCGTCCACGGCCACCCCGCCCCCGGCCTACCATCACGAGTTCCAGGCCGGCTGCTCCGTAACCCACACCGCGCCGGACGACCCGATCGTCTACCCGGGCCAGTTCGGCAAGTCCCACGACCACACGTTCATGGGCAACCGTTCCACCAACGCCGCCAGCACCACCGGCTCGCTCTACGGAGGCAACACCACCTGCAAGGCGCCCGCGGACGCCTCCGCCTACTGGATGCCCTCGCTGTACAAGGGTGACCAGAAGATCCTGCCGGTGGGCCCTCAGGTGATCTACTACAAGGCCGGCGTCACCGACTATCGGAGCGTCCGTCCCTTCCCCAAGGGCCTCCGGTTCGTCGTCGGCAACCCGATGCAGAGCGCCCAGGAGTTCCGCTCCCACAAGGGCTTCGTCGAGGGCTGGGAATGCGGTGACAGCTTCTTCAACACCGACATCCCGGCGAGCTGTCCGAGCCGACCCGACGTGCAGCTCAACCTCCGTATGCAGGCTCCCAGTTGCTGGAACGGCCTGTACCTGGACACGCCCGACCACCAGAGCCACATGGCGTACCCGGTCGTCAAGCCCGGCACCAACGACAACATGTGCCCGGCCTCCCACCCGGTCGCCCTGCCGATGATCGAGTTCAAAATGGCCTGGCCGGTCAACGGCGACATGAGCCAGGTCCGCCTGGCCAGCGGCCGCGGCTACTCCTTCCACTACGACTTCTTCAACGCGTGGGAGGAACGCACCCTCAAGGCCATGGTCGACCACTGCATCGTCGGCGGCCTCCAGTGCGACACACGGGGCTTTGACCTGTACCGCCCCGAACGCGGCGCGGTGCTGAACGCAGACCACCGACTGCCCTGACCGGCACCTTCCCGCAGGGACTTCCCGTATGAAGTTCCCGCCCGGACTTCCCCGTACGAACGTCAGCTTCCCCGCCAAGCCGCCCGGCCCCTTCCGCCCTCCCCGGCGGAGGGGCGGGCACGTGCTGCTCCGGTTCCCGCGCCTACGCCGACGCGCGGCGCACGAGCTCCGGCTCGAAGATCACCGAGGTGGGCTCGGTCAGCTTTCCCTCGATCTGTTCCTGGAGCAGGCGCGCCATCGTGGCCGCCATCTCCTCCATCGGCTGCCGGACGGTGGTCAGCGGCGGACGGCAGGCGACGGCCGCGCTGGAGTCGTCGAAGCCGACCACCGCCACGTCCTCCGGTACGCGTTTCCCGCCTTCGCGCAGCGCCTGGCAGACGCCCTGTGCCATCAGGTCGTTGGCGGCGAACACCCCGTCGATCCCGGGATGTTCGGCCAGCAGCCGGGTCATGGCCGACGCCCCGCTGTCGAAGGTGAAGCCTCCCTCGGCTATCGGGATGTAGGGGTGGCCGTGGCGGGCCATCGCGTCCTGGAAACCGGAGAGGCGGTCCTGGGCCGCGGGCAGGTCCAGTGGGCCCGCCACCGTGGCGGCCCGCCGGCAGCCGCGCGCCAGCAGATGCTCGGCGGCCAGCCGTCCGCCCTGCCGGTGATCGACGTCGACGTACGTGAGGGGGGCGGGCAGCGCCGGGCGTGCGAACAGGACACAGGGCAGGCCCTCGGCCGCGAGCAGCGCCGGCAGCGGGTCCTCCGCGTGGGTGGAGAAGACCAGCGCGCCGTCCGCGCTGCCCTGCCGCAGATACGCCAGTACCTGCTGCCTGGCCGCCTCGGTCTCGGCGAACATCAGCACCGGGTACATGGAGCGCGGCCGCAGGAAACCGACGACACCGCTGACCACCCGCCCGAAGAACGGGTCCGCGAGCGCCCGGGCCGCGAACGCGTTCTGCTCGCGCTCCGACCGTCGCCGGCGCCGGAGACCACCAGGGCGATGGTCTCCGCGCGCCGGGTCACCAACGACCGGGCGGCGCGGTTCGGGGCGTACCCGGTCCGCGCGATCGCCTCCCGCACCGCTTCGCGGATGGCGGGGTCCACGTTGCGGATGCCGTTGACGACCCGGGAGACGGTCGCGCGGGAGACCCCCGCTTCCCGGGCCACGTCCTCGAGCGTGGGCGCCTTTCTGGTCATGCCCGCACCCTACCGGCCGGGCCACGCCGTGCGGGAGCGCTCTCCGGCACCGGTCTCCCAGGTCAGGGGCGTACGGTACGGGGCCGCCCGGTCTCGACCGTGGCGGCCAGCGGCAGTTCTCCCGCCGACGGTCCCACGAGCACCCGGTACGCCCCCGGCTCCACCCGCCAGCCGCGGTCCGCGGCGGACCAGTGCCGAAGCGCCCGCGCCGGCACCCGGACCCGCGCGGTGACCGGCTCCCCCGGGTCCGCTTCGACCGCGGCGTATCCGGCGAGCCACCGGCGCGGGCGCTCCACCGACGAGCCGGGCCGCGCGAGATACACCTGGACCACCTCGCGGCCGCGCCGCCCTCCCGTGTTGCGGACCCGGACGGCGACCGTGAAGGATCCGTCGGATCCGTCGCCGGACACCCTGCCGGAGACCTCGCCGGAGGTCTCGTCGGAGGTCTCGTCGGAGACGCTCATCTCCTCGTACGCCCAGGTCGTGTAGCCCAGGCCGTGCCCGAACCAGTACGCGGGCTCGCGCCCCTCGCGCAGCCAGGCGCGATAGCCGATGTGGAGCCCCTCGGTGTAGCCGAGCACACCGCTCTCGGGCCGCGTCCCGGTGACGGGTACGTCGTCGAGAACCGCACCCCAGGTGGTCGGCAGCCGCCCGCCGGGCTCGGCGCGCCCGAGCAGCACGTCCGCGGTGCCCGTGCCCCCTTCCTGCCCGGGGAACCACGTCAGGAGCACCGCCGCGACCTCCTCCCGCCACTCCATCTCCACCGGGCCTCCGGCGTTGACGACGACCACGGTGCGCGGGTTGGCCGCCGCCACCGCCCGCACCAGGTCGTCCTGGCGGCCCGGCAGCGCGAGGCCGGTGCGTCCTGCCCTTCCGGACTCGCTGTCCTCGGTGGTACCGACGAACACGACAGCCGTGTCCGCGCCGCGCGCCGCGCGGGCCGCTTCGGCGACGGCCGAGGCGGGGTCCGGCACGGGCGGCCCCGCGGTCACCAGGGTGGCGCGGCCGCTGCCGGGCACGAGTTCGCGCCGCGCCACGACGCGCACCGCGTGCCCGGCCGTCATCCGCGTGCTCCCGTAGTGGCACGGCGGGTTGACGTGGACGACTGCCGGATCGTCGATCTCGCGCGGGACACGCCGTCGACCAGGACCCGGTCGTCCACGGTCAGGGTCATGCGTCCGAATCCGCCGACACCGAAAGTCCACGCGCCCCCGGTGGGAGGCAGCAGCAGGGCGCTGATCTCGACGTTGTGCGCGCCCGGGTCCAAGGGCGGCTCCAACTGCCGCCCCGAGGTGCGGTGTTCGGCGCGCAGCTCGCACCACCTGCGCGTCGAGCGTGCGCAGCAGCACCCCGGGCAGACCACTGCGGGGGGCGCGGCATTCCGCGGCGGCCCCGAGCGGCGGCGGCTCCCCGAGGGCGGGGCCGGGTGCGTGGACGATGTGCGCACGGCCGGCGAGGGCCGCCCGGATGCCCTCCAGGGGCGTCGTGACGCTGTCGGGGAACGACACCGGCGCTGCCGCCGCCCTGCGCCCTTGGTGCGGCGGCCCCGCGCCGCCGATCACCGCGACCGTGCGCACGGTGTCGGGGTCCAGCGGCAGCAGGCCGTCGTTGCGGAGCAGGACCGCGCTCGCGGCGTCCGCACGCGCAGCAGCCGGCGTACGCCGCCGGGGTGCGGCGGGGACGGCGCGGGAGGCGGTACGGGTGCGCCGAGCGCACCGACCCGGGCGGCCGAGCCGCAGCAGCGCGCAGGACCTTGTCGTCCACGGCTTCCGCCGGGACCGTGCCCGCACGCACCGCCGCGACCAGGGCGTCCGCCCACGTGCTCCCGGGCCCCGGCATGACCAGGTCCAGACCGGACAGGGCGGACGCCCCGGTGGACCGCACCGCGCCCCAGTCGGAGACAACGACGCCGTCGAAGCCCCACTCCCCCTTCAGCGGCTCGCTCAGGAGCGGGCTCTCCGTCATCGTGGCGCCGTTGACCCCGTTGTACCCGGCCATGACGAGCCGGACGCCCGCCTCCACCGCGGCCTCGAAGGGGGCGAGGTAGACCTCCCGCAGGACACGTTCGCCGACACGGACGTCGACGGTCAGCCGTTCGGTCTCCGAGTCGTTCGCCACGTAGTGCTTGGCCGCGGGGGAGACGCCGTGCGCCTGGATGCCCCGGATCAGTGCGGCTCCGGTGCGGCCGGTGAGTTCCGGGTCCTCGGAGAAGCACTCGAAGTGCCGGCCGCCCAGGGGCGAGCGGTGCAGGTTGAGCGTGGGCGCGAGCACCACGTCCACGCCCTTGCGGCGGGCCTCGGCCGCGAGCAGGCCGGCCGAGCCGCTCGACGAGCCCCTCGTCCCACATCGCGCCGAGCGCGGAGGCGGAGGGGATCAGCACGGAGGTGTCCCGCTCGTCCCAGGCTTCGCCCCGCACACCGGCGGGCCCGTCGGACGTCGTCATCGGCCCCAGACCGACCGCCGGTTCGGCGCGCGTGCGCCATGTGGTGGCACCGGTGAGCACGCGCACCTTCTGCCGGAGATCCAGCTTGTCCAGCAGCCGGGCGAGCTCTTCCTCTTTCACCTGTCCGCCTCCTCGGCGCCCATCGGGAGAGCGCTCTCCGAGGAGCATGACCAAGGCGACCAGCACCTGTCAACGGGTCAGGAGGTACGCCGCGCGCCACCATGGAGTCCGGGGACCGGGGCGAGGGTTCAGACGGTGGCGTCGGGCCGGGCCGGGGTGAGGCAGTGCACGGTGGTCTGTTCGGCGTGCGGGGCGAGCAGATCCCGCAGTTCGTGCGCGGCGGCCTTGAGCAGGTGTCCGTCGCGGGTGGCGTGCAGGGTCTCCAGGGCGAAGGCGACGCGGGTGGAGCCCTCGGTGACGCGGGTGCGGTGGGCGTCTCGGTGGTTCCAGTGGCGGGTCAGGACACCGGCGGTGTCCGTGTAGATGATCTCGCCGGGCTTGGGGTTCTCAACGGCGTCGGGCTCGCCGAGCGGCGTGAACTCCTCACTGCCGTCGGCGTACCGGATGTCGACGTTGCCGGTGACGTGGTCCAGGTCGAAGGCGCCGGCGGGAAGGCCGTGCCGTACGGAGACGGCGTTGTAGGAGTCGACGGCCGGGTTGATGCGCGGCAGGGCGCCCTTCTTGGCGAGGCGGCGGCCGAGGGCGTCGACGCTGGGGCGGATGCGGCGGGGGTTGGTGCCGAAGGACCGGTAGGCGGTGTGCCACGCCTTGATCCGGGGGTCGGTCTCGTCGGCGGGCTGCCAGGTGCCGTCCGGCGAGCTGCTGCTCCAGGTCCCGAAGGGCTGTGGTGGTGCCGGGCCAGGGTTCACGGCCCCGCAGGCCGGTGGCGGTGACCAGGGCGATGAGGGTGTCCGGGAAGGCGTCGGCGACGGCGGGGCTGATGCGGAAGAGGGTCATGGGCAAGGGCTCCGTTCCTTGATGCGTACGGGTGTGGACGGGGGTCAGGGCTTCCAGGGGCCGATGCGGTCCAGGCGGCGGCGTTGCTGCCGCGCGGTGGGCAGGTCGAGGCCCTCGCCGCGTTCGGTGAGGCGGTCGGCGATGCCGGCACGCTGTTCGACGGGCTTGTGGTCGTCGTACTTGAACTTCGCCCGCACCTCGGTGACTTCGAGGCGCAGTCCGCGGATGCCGGGCAGCATCCGGCCGTAGGGCGGCTGGTCGATCGCGACGGGGGCGTGGTCCCCGTCGGGCTGGAAGTGGGCGAGCTGGCGGCGCAGCAGCTCGGCCTTGGCCTCCGGGTCGTCGACGATGTGGGCGCGGCAGGTGAACTGCACGGCCGCGTAGTAGCTGGTGGGGACGCCGTCGGTGGGAAGGGTGTCGGGCTTGGCGCGCCAGGTACCGGGGATGAAGGCGTAGTCGCCGATGACGGTGAAGGTGACGTTCGGGTCGTGCTCGATCGCCTTCCAGACCGGGTTGGGCCGGGCGAGGTGGATCAGGAGGTGGTTGCCGTCGCCGGTGAAATGGGTGGGAACGGCGACGGGCGCCCGGCCGGGCAGGCCGTTGACGCCGAGCTGCCCGAAGTCGTGGCCTTCGGCGATCCAGGTCTGCCATTCGGCTTCGTCCAGGCCGGTGTCCCAGGGCTGGATGAACATGTCGGTCTCCTTGGGGGGCGGTGGCGTGGTGGGGGCTTGGGGCTGAGGCTCAGGTGAGGGCGAGGAGGCTGACGGCGACGGCGGCGGTGCCCAGGCCGATGAGCTGGCCGCGGTGGATGCGTTCGGCGAGCACGCTGCGGGCGAGCAGGACCGTGCCGGCCGGGTAGAGGGCGGTGATCACGGCGACGACGGCGAGGTCCCCGCTGCGGGCGGCGAGCAGGAACAGCAGGTTCGCCAACGAGTCCAGCACACCCGCGGCGGCCGACATCGCGTACGCGGGCTTCTCCGAGCCCAGCTTGCGGTACATCAGTCCGGCCGCGGCCAGGGTGACGGCCGAGGAGACCGCCCGGCCCACGATCAGCGGGGCCACGCCGCTGTCGGACGGTGCCTGGTGGAGGAAGATCAGCTGGAGGGCGATGGCGGCACCCGCGCCGAGGGCCAGCAGCAGCGCGGTACGTGAGGGGCGCGCCGTCCCGGAGCCGTGTCCGGCGCTGACCAGCACCACCGCCGCCAGCGCGAGCGGCAGCCCCACGAGCCCGGCGGCGCCCAGGTGCTCGCCCTGCGACAGGCCCACCCCGACCGGCAGCATGGCGGACACCAGCGCGGTCACGGGCGAGAGCACGTTCATCGGGCCGATCGCCAGGGTGCGGTAGAGCAGGGCGAACGCGGCGGCCGAGGCGACCCCGGACGCGGCACCCCAACCGAGAGCGCCGGCGCTGAACGAGGCGCCGAGGAACGGCCACAGCAGCAGCTCGACCGCGAGAGAGGCCGGCGCACGCGATCATCACGGTGCGCAGCACGTGGGCCTTACGGGCGCCGAGTCCGCCGAGGAAGTCGGCGCACCCGTAGGCGAGTGAGCTGCCCAGGGCCAGAAGCAGAGCGATCACGGTACATCCCTTACTATTTCAATGGAACGACTAAACCGTACAATGAACCGACCGTTCGGTGTCAACCGAATGACCGGACGGTGCAGTAAAGTGGCCCATTCACGAGGAGGGTGATCGGATGGCCGAGACCGAGGCGGCCCTGCGGACGCTCGCGCGCAACGTCAGGACGGCCCGTACCCGCGCGGGCCTGTCCCTGGACGAACTCAGCCGGCGCGCCAAGGTCAGCAAGGGGGCTCTGGTGGGGCTGGAGAGAGCCCGGGGCAACCCCAACTTCGCCACCCTGGTCCGGCTGGCCGACACCCTCGGCGTCTCCGTGTCCGCCCTGATGGAAGGGCGGACCGAGGGCCGCGTCCGCGTCGTGTCCGCCGACACCGTGATGCCGCTGTGGACCGGAGAGCAGGGCGGCGAAGCCCGGCTCATGCTGACGACGTCGGGCCCGGCCCCGACCGAGGTCTGGCGCTGGGAACTCCAACCGGGCGAGGAGTACCCCAGCCACCCCCACCAGGCCGGTGTCGTGGAAACCGTCAGCGTCACCGCCGGACGGATGACCCTGGTCGTCGACGGCACCGAGCACGCCGTCGAAGCCGGACAGACCGCCACCTTCGACGGCGACGCCCCCCACACCTACCGCGGCGCCGGTGCCGGCACCTGCCGCCTGATCATGACCGTCCACCTGCCGCCCGGTCCCGCCTCCGCCACCTGACCCGCGCCCAGGACGTGGGGCCGGCGCGCCCGGGCGGGGCGATCCGGGCGGCGCCCTCGTCCAGGTCCAGCAGGCCGTGCCCGCGCTCGCGGTTCGTCCACGGCGGCGTCCGGGCAGCGAACCGTCCGTACGCCGCGGCCTGCTCATCGGTCAGGAATTCCACCGGCACCCCGTACGCCCGGATCCTCGCCGGGCGTACGGAGTCGTTTGTCGCAGTCGGTCACGGGCACCCGCCGGAAGGACAGACTCCTTGAATGGATTCCTTCAGACAGATGTGATGGGGTTTTTTCTCATGGGCACGCCTCCGAACGATCCGGTCCCGCCCTCCCCGACACCCGCGCCGGGTCCCGGGCCGGCTCCAGGACCCGTACCCGGACCGGTACCGCCGCCCGGCGGGCCCGATCCGGTGCCCCCGGCTCCGCCCCGGCCCGAGCCCGGACCCGCCGGCCCCGGTCCCGCCCACGGACG
>RHMC01000196.1 GCA_003719395.1 Streptomyces altiplanensis | reverse complement strand
ACGCGTGGGTCGAGACGGCGGAGGGGTCCCCGGAGGGGGCCGGGGGCTCCTCAGGGGACTGCCGCGAGGGGGCACCTCCCGCGCCCTCGGGGCTGCGGGGGAGGGCGGCGGCGCTGGGCGCGCGGGCTTCGGGTCGTGCGTGGTCGCGCCGATCGTGCTGCGGGGGCAGGCATGGGGGGAGCTCTATGTGGCGCGGCCGGCCGGGGAGCCCGTCTTCGGCCGCCCCGACGCGGACTTCGCGACGGTGATCACGTCGGTGGTGGCGGCCGGGATCGCCCAGACGGAACTGCTGGAGGAGGTCCGCAAGCTCGCGTTCACCGACCCGCTGACGGGGCTGGCGAACCGGCGGGCCGTCGACATGGGGCTCGACGAGGCGGTGGAGCGGCACCGGGAGTCCGGGACGGTCGTCAGCCTGGTCGTCTGTGACCTGAACGGCCTGAAGCGGGTCAACGACTCCCTCGGCCACGCGGTGGGCGACCGCCTGCTGGAACGCTTCGGCTCGGTGCTGTCCGTGTGCGGCGCGATGCTGCCGGGGGCGCTGGCGGCGCGGCTCGGGGGCGACGAGTTCTGCCTGCTGTCGGTGGGGCCGTCCTCGGACGCGGTGGTGAGGGTGGCCGAGGCCCTGTGCGTACGGGCGGCGGAGATGGACCTGGGGGAGGGGGTCGCGCGCGGTGTCGCCTCGACCGGCGATCCGATCGGGCCGGTGCGCACCGCGCGCGCCTCTTCCGGCTGGCGGACGCGGCGCAGTACCGGGCGAAGGCGGCACGGTCGGCGAAGCCGGTGGTCGCGGGGCGGGACGGGCGGTGGTCCGGCTCGCGGACGCGCCTCCGGCCGTGCCGCACGAGCGGCGGGCGTTCCGGGGGCGGTGGCAGGAGGAGTGACGGGGCGGGGAGCGGCGCCGCGGGCAGCCGCACGTCCGGCGCCGGGTAAGGGGTCAACCGCCGGTCGGGTAGTGACAGGAGGGGATTCAATCCGTAGGGTTCTGAATATGGATATGCAAACAGTCGTGCTGGGGACGTCCGGAACGACCGCAGCGGATGTCATCGCCGTCGCCCGGCACAACGCCAGGGTCGAGCTCTCCGAGGAGGCCCTCGCCGCCCTCGCCGCCTCGCGCGAGATCGTCGACGCGCTCGCCGCCAAGCCCGAGCCCGTCTACGGCGTCTCGACCGGGTTCGGCGCCCTCGCGACCCGGCACATCAGTCAGGACCTGCGCGCCCAGCTGCAGCGCAACATCGTCCGGTCGCACGCCGCCGGCATGGGCCCGCACGTCGAGCGCGAAGTCGTACGCGCGCTGATGTTCCTGCGGCTCAAGACCGTCGCCTCCGGCCACACCGGCGTACGGCCGCACGTCGCCCGGACCATGGCGGACCTCCTCAACGCCGGTATCACCCCCGTCGTCCACGAGTACGGTTCGCTCGGCTGCTCCGGCGACCTCGCCCCCCTCAGCCACTGCGCCCTCGCGCTGATGGGCGAGGGTGACGCCGAAGGCCCCGACGGGGTCGTCCGGCCCGCCGGGGAGCTGCTCGCCGCGCACGGCATCGTGCCCGTCGAGCTGCGCGAGAAGGAGGGCCTGGCCCTCCTCAACGGCACCGACGGCATGCTCGGCATGCTGCTCATGGCGATAGACGACCTGAAGCGGCTCTACACCTCCGCCGACATCACCGCCGCGCTCAGCCTCGAAGCGCTGCTCGGGACCGACAAGGTCCTGGCGCCCGAGCTGCACGCCATCCGGCCCCACCCGGGCCAGGGCGCGTCCGCCGACAACATGCTCCGCGTCCTCGCCGGCTCCGGCCTCACCGGGCGGCACGCCGAGGTCACAGGCGACGCCCCGCGCGTTCAGGACGCCTACTCCGTGCGCTGCGCCCCCCAGGTCGCCGGCGCCGGACGCGACACCCTCGCGTACGCGCTCGGCGTCGCCGAGCGGGAGCTCGCCTCCGCCGTCGACAACCCCGTCGCTGCTGGGCGACGGCCGCGTCGAGTCCAACGGCAACTTCCACGGGGCGCCCGTAGCGTACGTACTCGACTTCCTCGCCATCGCCGCCGCCGACCTCGGCTCCATCTGCGAGCGCCGCACCGACCGGCTCCTCGACAAGAACCGGTCGCACGGGCTGCCGCCCTTCCTCGCCGACGACGCCGGCGTCGACTCGGGCCTGATGATCGCCCAGTACACGCAGGCCGCCCTGGTCAGCGAGATGAAGCGGCTCGCGGCCCCCGCCTCGGTCGACTCGATCCCGTCCTCCGCCATGCAGGAGGACCACGTCTCCATGGGCTGGTCGGCGGCGCGCAAGCTGCGTACCGCGATCGACAACCTGACGCGGATCGTCGCCGTCGAGCTGTACGCCGCCACGCGCGGCATCGAGCTGCGCGAGGGACTCACCCCCGCGCCCGCCTCGCAGGCCGCCATCAAGGCCGTGCGGGAAGCGGGAGTCGGGGGCCCCGGGCCGGACCGCTACCTCGCGCCTGGCCTCGCCGCCGCCGACGCCTTCGTCGGGCGGGCGGGCTCGTCGAGGCCGTCACGGCCGTGACCGGCCCCCTCGCGTAACCGGACGGAACGTCGGAGAGCGTCAAGGGCCGCGCGTCAGACCAGGCGCGCGGCCCGGCGCATCGAGAACGCCAGGAAACCGGCGCCCACGCCGAGGAACGCCGTGCCGCCGATCAGATACGGGGTCGTGTCCACGCAGCCCGTTGTCGGCGAGCGCGAGATCCTGCGAGTCGCTCACCCCGGCCTGCCGGGGCTGGGACTGGGCGGGGGGCTGGGCCGGTGTCTCCTTCTCCGCCGTCGCATTGGCGGACGGGACGAACCACAGGGCACACAGCAGTGTGCCCGCAGCGGTGGCGGTCAGCAGCGGTCGGCGTGCGGACACGTAAACGATCCCCCTTGAGGCAACCGGGAATTGGCCGTGTACGCCGATGCTAATGAAAGCAGCGGGTCGCAGGAAAGTCGCGAGAGCCCGTGGGCCTACGCTCCGACGCATGAACGCAACTGACACGTCACGCTTTGTCCGGCTCCAGGTGGAATTGGTGCTGGAAATTTCCGGCCCCGAAGCGCTCACCGGCGCCGCTCTCGCCCACGTCACGGAAGACACGCACGCCCAGGACGACGAACGGGCGCATGCCCGGTCCGCGGTGCGGGAAGACGTCGCGGAGGCCCTCGCTCACCTCGTGGACCCGTTCGACCTGATCGGCGACGTACCCGGGGTGGAGCTCGCGCAGGCGTCGTGGAGCAGCGAGCGGATCGACTACAACCCGGACGCCGTGGAGTGGGACCTGGATGAGGACGACGAAGACGACGAAGAAGGGCCCGAGTGACTTCTCGGGGAGGCCCGGCGAAGAAGAACACGCCGCCGCCGCAACCGGCGGCGGCGTGGCCGCGTCGATGAGTGGTGTTCCCCACATTCTTCCCGGATGTGGAACGGACGTATCGGTCCAGGAGTTCTAAGACATTGGCAGGGAAACGCTGCCCAGCGCCCCTGCCCGGGGATTTGTGGGGAATCGGCAATGATGGAGAAGCGTGTGATGACGGACAGCAAGCGGCGCAGGGGTCTTGTGGCCGCGTCCGCACTGCTCAGCGGTGTTCTGGTCCTTTCGGCCTGCAGCGACGGCGGCGACAAGGGCGGCACCACGGCTGCCGAGAGCTCGAAGAAGTCACAGGCCGAGGTCGACGAGGCGGCGGCCAAGGACACCTCCAAGGCGCGAATAGCGATCACGCCCAAGGGCGGGGCCGACAACGTCAGCATCAACCGCGGCACCGAGGTCACCGTCAGCGACGGCAAGCTGACCGAGGTCACGATGACCTCGTCGGCCGGCGAGAAGGTGGCGGGAACCATCGCCGCCGACGGCAGGAGCTGGAAGCCGGACGCGCAGCTGGAGCGCTCGACGACGTACAAGATCTCGGCGACGGCGGCCGACTCCGAGGGCCGTGAGGCGCACGAGAACGGGTCCTTCACCACCGTCTCGCCCGCCAACAGCTTCATCGGGAACTTCACGCCCGACGACGGCTCCAAGGTCGGCGTCGGCATGCCGGTGTCGATCAACTTCGACAAGCCGATCACCGACAAGGCCGCCGTCCAGAAGGGCATCACGGTCACGTCGAGCAGCGGCCAGGAAGTCGTCGGCCACTGGTTCAGCGCGCAGCGGCTCGACTTCCGCCCCCAGGAGTACTGGCAGGAGGACTCGACGGTCACCATGAAGCTGGCCCTCGACGGCGTCGAGGGCGCCGAGGGCATCTACGGCGTCCAGGACAAGACCGTCACCTTCACCGTCGGCCGAAACCAGGTCAGCACCGTCGACGCCCAGACGAAGACCATGACGGTCACGCAGGACGGCAAGACGGTCAAGACCATCCCGATCTCCGCGGGCGCGCCGAGAACCCGACGTACAACGGCCAGATGGTGATCTCCGAGAAGTTCAAGGAGACCCGGATGAACGGTGCGACGGTCGGCTTCACGGACGACGACGGCAAGGGCGAGTACGACATCAAGGACGTGCCGCACGCCATGCGGCTGTCCACGTCGGGCACGTTCATCCACGGCAACTACTGGGGCGCCGACTCGATCTTCGGCAGCGCCAACACCAGCCACGGCTGCGTGGGCCTGAACGACGCCAAGGGCGCGAACGACCCGAACCAGCCCGGCGCGTGGTTCTTCGACAACTCCCTCATCGGCGACGTGGTCATCGTCAAGAACTCCCCGGACAAGACCATCAAGCCCGACAACGGCCTCAACGGCTGGAACATGGACTGGGAGCAGTGGAAGGCCGGTTCCGAGGTCTGACCCGGCCGGTCCGGCCGGTCCCTGTCCGAGCCTCTTCCCCGGCTCTCCGCAGCAAGCGCGGCGGCGGCGCCGCCCCAGCCTCTGGGGCGGCGCCCGCCGCCGTTCGCGTTCCCGCTTCCCATACGGCTCCCGGACCGGGCGGGCATGCCGTCCATGGCCCGGAGGCGCGGAGCCGCCGGTGTGCTCTGCGCCTCCGTGATGATGGTCAGCGGGGCTCCGCCGCAGGACCGGCCGGCGCCGCCTCAGGCCCGCGGCGCCCACACATAACGGACGTCCGGCTCGCGCTCCTCGTTGCGCGAGCCGTCCGTCCGCTCGGCCGCACGGAAGCCGTGCCGCTCGTAGAAGCGGTGGGCGCCCGTTGACCTGGAAGGTCCACAGCTCCAGACCGCCGGGCGAGCGCTCCTTCGCGAGCTGTACGAAGCGGTCGCCGATCCCGCGCCCCCGGTGGTCCGGCGCCAGGTACAGCTGCTCGATCCGGCCGGGCTCCAGCGCCATCATCCCCACCACGGCGCCGCCGCTCTCCGCCACCCACGTCTCCTGCTCCGGCACCACGACGTACCGGAAGAAGTCCCGCACCCCGTCGTCGCTGTGCGCCCGCTTCACCGTGGGCAGCGCGGCGTCGTACGACCGCAGCCACACCTCGGCCACGGCGGCGGCGTCGTCGGGTCCGTCCGCCCGGCGCAGGGTCACCGTCGTGTCACTCATGCGGCGTACTCCACATCGGTGCCCCAGTTCGCCAGCAGCTGCAGGGATTCCCGCGAGGGCGAGCCCGGCTCCGCGTGGAAGGTGATCAGGTGCTGCTCCGGGTCGTCGGGCAGCGTCAGCGTCTCGTACGCCAGGGTCAGCTCACCCACCAGCGGGTGGTGCAGGCGCTTGGTGCCGTGGCCCTTGTCCTTCACGTGGTGCGCGGCCCACAAGCTCCTGAACAGCTCGTTCTTCACCGACAGCTCGCCGACCAGCGCGGACAGCAGCGGATCGTCCGGATGGCAGCCCGCGTCCAGCCGCAGGTGGCTGACGACCTCGCACGCCTTGAGCTCCCAGTCGGTGTACACGTCCCGGAAGCCGTCGCCCAGGAAGAGGAGACGCGCGAGGTTGCGCTCCTCGGCGGGGAGCGCGGTGATGTCGCCGAACAGCACGCGGGCCATGCGGTTGCAGCCGAGGATGTCGGTGCGCCGCCCCATGACGTACGCCGGCACCCCTTCCATGGCGTCCATCAGCTGCTGGAGTCCGGGCCGCAGACGCTGCGGCGCGCCGGACGCCTGCGCTTCTGCGAGGGCTTGGCGAGGTGCGTGAGGTGGTCGCGCTCGGCGTCGGACAGCCGCAGGGCGCGGGCGATCGCGTCCAGCACCCCCATGGACACGTTGCGGCCGTTCCCCTGCTCAAGACGGGTGTAGTACGCCACCGAGACCCCCGCCAGCTGCGCCAGCTCCTCGCGGCGCAGGCCCGGCACGCGGCGGTGCCTGCCGAAGTCGGGCAGACCCACGTCCTCGGGCTTGAGCCGCGCACGGCGGGAGCGGAGGAACTCACTCAGTTCGGCGCGCTGGTCCATAACAGTCAAGTATTGCCTGTCGTGCGACTCGTACAACCGTGATCCTGTCCCCGCCAGTGGTACGCACAGCGGACGTACGCTCAACAGGGGGCTGGGTGGATGCCCGCGGTTCCCGCAGGCTGGTCGCCATGAGCACTTCTGTTTCCCCTGTCACCTCTGTTGCCGCATACGCCGCCCCCTCCGCCGGCGCCCCGCTGGAGAAGACCTCCGTACCGCGCCGCCCGGTCGGCGAGCACGACGTACTGATCGAGATCAAGTACGCGGGCATCTGCCACTCCGACATCCACCAGGCACGCGACGGCTGGGGCGAGGGCATCTACCCGATGGTCCCCGGTCACGAGATCGCCGGCATCGTCACCGAGGTCGGCCCCGGGGTCAGCAAGTACGCGGTCGGCGACCGGGTGGGCGTCGGCTGCCTCGTCGACTCCTGCCGGGAGTGCGAGGCCTGCCGCGCGGGCCAGGAGCAGCACTGTGCCAAGGGCTCGACCGGTACGTACAACGCCCTCGACAAGAACGGCGAGCCGACCTACGGCGGCTACTCCACCCACCTCGTCGTCGACGAGAACTACGCCGTCCGCATCCCCGAGGGCCTCTCGCTGGACGTCGCCGCCCCGCTGCTGTGCGCCGGCATCACCCTCTACTCGCCGCTCAACCACTGGCAGGCGGGCCCCGGCAAGAAGGTCGCGATCCTCGGTCTGGGCGGCCTCGGCCACATGGGCGTCAAGATCGCCGACGCGCTGGGCGCCGAGGTGACCGTGCTGAGCCAGACCCTCCGCAAGAAGGAGGACGGGCTGAAGCTCGGCGCCGACCACTTCTACGCGACCAGCGACCCGAAGACCTTCGAGGAACT
Source organism: Streptomyces altiplanensis (assembly GCA_003719395.1). GTDB lineage: Bacteria > Actinomycetota > Actinomycetes > Streptomycetales > Streptomycetaceae > Streptomyces > Streptomyces altiplanensis. The sequence goes on along the minus strand of RHMC01000196.1, from coordinate 3,761 downwards.
GGCCGGCTCCTTCGACCTGATCGTCTCGACGGTCTCCGCGCCGCTCGACATGGACGCCTACCTGGGCCTGCTCAAGGTGGGCGGGGCGTTCGTGAACGTCGGCGCCCCCGAAGAGCCCAACGCGCTCAACATGTTCTCGCTGATCGGCGGCAACAAGATCCTGGCCGGCTCGATGATCGGCGGCATCCCCGAGACGCAGGAGATGCTCGACTTCTGCGCGCGGCACGGGCTGGGCGCGGAGATCGAACTGATCGGCGCGGACCGGATCAACGAGGCGTACGAGCGGGTGCTCGCGAGCGACGTCCGCTACCGCTTCGTGATCGACGCGGCGACGATCTGACGCCGGGAGCCGGGGGCCGGGCGCGCTTCGCGCGGTCCCGCATCGCGCGGTCCCGCATCGCGCGGTCCCGCATTACCCGAGAGGTAATCGACTGCCCTGGGGTCCCCCGAGAGGATGTGACGCATCAGCTCGTCGCATCCCCCGGGGAGGAAACACCGTGAGCGCCTACGCCGTCGGTCACCTGCACGCCGCCGCCCAGCACGAGGACACCTTCGTGTACATGGAGCGGATCCAGGACACCCTCGACCCCTTCGGGGGCCGCTTCCTCGTCCACGGGACCGAGGTGGAGGTCCGCGAGGGGGAGTGGCCCGGCCACCTGGTCGTCATAGGTTTCCCGGACATCCACCAGGCGCGTGCCTGGTACGACTCCGACGCCTACCAGGAGATCGTGCCGCTGCGTACGCAGTACATCACCGCGGACATCGTCCTGGTGGACGGCGTGGCCCCCGGCTACGACGCGGCGGACACGGCGGCCAGGATGCGGCAGCAGGCGCGGTGACGCGGCGCCGCCCCCGCCCGCCCGCTAAGGGCGGCCCGACCCCAGCGCGGCGAGGCCGCGGGCGTGGTCGAAGGCCGGCACGGGATCGTCGGCGTCGGTCCACGGGGCGGCTCCGCACCAGCCGCCGATCAGCCGGAACTGGGCCAGGGCCTCGGTGTGACGCCCGGTCTTCACCAGCGTGGCGGCGAGCAGGTGACGTATCGGGGGCAGCCGGTGGTCGTCGGGCACCGCCTGCGCCAGGTCGGCGGCGACCCGGGCCAGCATCGGCCTGGTGGCCCAGGTGCGGTACGCCTGCTCGCCTTCCTGGCGCACGGCTTCGTGCACGGCGTGCAGGTAGATCCCGGAGAGCAGGGAGCCGGCCGGCGCGGACTCCGCCGCCTCCTTGGCGAACCTGAACATCAGCTTGTGCGAGCCGTACCACTTCTGGCACCAGTACTGGAGTGCCTGCCAGTGGGCGTCGTAATGCCGCGGCGCCCGGGCCACGACCTCGCCCCACAGCTGCCGGAACTCGTCGTGCGGGAGCCCGAGTCCGCGCGCGGCGGCGACCATCGTGATCCACGGCGAGGGGTCGCGCGGAGCCAGCGCGGCGGCCTCCCGGGCGGCGTGCATCGCGGTCGGCAGCAGCTCGGCGAAGAGCGCCATCCGGTCGTCCGGGGTCTCCCCGGCGTACTTCACGCCACGCGCCTCCCAGGCGCGCAGGAGAAGGGCGTGGGCGTGCACGACGACGGCGTCCGCGTCCCGGGGCCGTTCGGCGCGCCAGGTCCGCAGCCACCGCTCGTCCTCGACGGCGACGTCCGCGAAGACCTCGACGAGCCGCCAGCGCGTCTCCCAGTCCTGCTCGTCCGTGGCCGCGGCCAGCAGGCCGGAGGCGGGCTCCCAGTCGCCCCGGCAGGCGGCGTCGACGGAGAGGCGCAGCGCGGGTTCGTCGCGGGGCGGGCCGGGGCGCCGGGTGTCGAGCCGGTCGCGGGGGACGAGGCCGTAGGCGGCGGCGTCGAAGCGCTTGGCCCGCTGGTTGCGAAGGGCGAGGCGGGTGACGTGGACGAGGGCCCAGACGAGAACCGCCAGGCCGACGACGGTGATGAGATTCGTGTACACGGAACGTCATCATCCCTGGTCAGGATCACGGAAAGCGCACGAGCAGGCAAAATGCGGGCCTCAGTCCGCCGGGCGGCCGGCCTCGCCGCGGTCGTTCCACCGGCTCCGCTCCAGGGCGTACTCGACCTCCCCGTGCTCGCAGCCGTCGATGCTGTCGGGCCACTCCCCGTACCACCGGCGTACGAAGACGAGTCCCGCCTTCTCCATCACGCGCCGCGAGCGGGAGTTGACGTACATGGTGTCCGCGGTGACCTTCTGCACGCCGAACTCGGTGAACCCCTTGCGGATCAGGGCGCGGGCTCCTTCGGTGGCGTAACCACGCCCCCAGGCGGACCGGCCCAGCCGGTACCCGAGCTCGACGACATCGGCGCAGTCGTCCGCCAGCGGCCGGAACTCGAACCAGCCGAGGAACGCGCCCGTCGCCTTCTCCTCGGCGGCCCAGAACCCACGGGTCCCGATGCACGGGTAATCGCGCGTCAGCTGCGGAAGCACCCGCTCGACGACGTGTACGCGGGAGGTGGGGCGTCCGCCGTTGATGAAGCGCATGACGTCGGGGTCGCTGTCGAGCCGGACCAGTCGCTCGATGTCGCTGTCGTCGTCCTCACCGAACGGCCGCAGCACGAGCCGTTCGGTCTCCAGGAAGGTACGCATCCCCCGATGCTCGCGCCTGCCGCCGACGGCCGCCAGCGAATAAACGGGGCGTACGGAGAGGGCGGCGGGTTCGAGCGGCCGGCGGGCACGTCCGCGAGCGCCGCGGCAACGCCGGAACGCCCGCGGGGCCCGGCCGGCCCTCCGCGGTGCGTGCGAGTCGTCGTCGGCCGGACCGGACGGCCGCCCGCAGGGCCCCTCAGCGCTTCAGGAAGCGAGGCTCCGGCCACGTGGTGACCGGCTCGCCGGACGCCGAGCAGATCTCCAGGAGCGAGAGGTAACCGTCCTCGGTGAACACCATGACCCCGGCGTCGTCGGGTACGGCGCACCAGTCGTCCACAGCCGGATTCCCGTGTGCCGGGGCCGCCGGCACGGCCGCGCGGTCCACCGTCAGGTCGAGCGTCGCGCAGCCGCAGCCGCAGCCGCAGCCGCACCGGCCCGTCACGCGGGTGTGCGGAATCTGGGCCCGCAGGGCGCCGCTCACCGGACCGGGGCCGGCGAGCAGCGCGTGCAGCGTCGCCGCCGCATCCGGCGGGAGGGGCTCAGCCATCGGCCTTCGCGACGCCGACCGGGCAGGAGACGCCCGTGCCGCCGATGCCGCAGTAGCCCGCCGGGTTCTTGTCGAGGTACTGCTGGTGGTACGGCTCGGCCGGCCAGAACGGGCGGGTGTCGGCCGGGAGGATCTCCGTGGTGATCGTGGAGTGGCCCGAGGCCGTCAGTACCTTCTGGTACGCCTCGCGGGACGCCTCCGCCGCCGCGGCCTGGGCGGGGGAGTGGGTGTAGATCGCCGAGCGGTACTGCGTGCCCACGTCGTTGCCCTGGCGGAAGCCCTGGGTCGGGTCGTGGTTCTCCCAGAAGACCTTCAGCAGCTGCTCGTACGAGACCACCGACGGGTCGAAGACGACGCGCACCGCCTCCGTGTGGCCCGTCAGGCCCGAGCAGGCCTCCTCGTACGCCGGGTTCTCGGTGTAGCCGCCCTGGTAGCCGACGAGCGTCGTCCAGACACCCTCCGTCTGCCAGAACGTGCGCTCCGCGCCCCAGAAGCAGCCCATGCCGAAGTCGGCGGTCTCCAGACCGTCCGGGTACGGGCCCACGAGCGGGTTGCCGAGGACCGTGTGGCGGGAGGGCACTTCGAACTCGGGGGCCGGGCGGCCCTTCAGGGCCTGCTCGGGGGTGGGG
>RHMC01000195.1 GCA_003719395.1 Streptomyces altiplanensis | reverse complement strand
AAAACGGTGCACGAACCGCTCGTGCACCTCCTCCAGCCCCGCCACCCACCGCCACCCGTGCTGCTCAATTGCGGGCAGCCCGGCGGCGCGGGAGCAACCACAGTGGCCGTGTCCGGCGTCCGCCGCCCGGCCACCCGTGGCAGGGCCGACGAGAGATGAGGACTCGTGAGACACCTTCGCCCACCCCGGCCGGCAGCGCCCGGCGCCCGTCAGTACCCCGTACCCGGCCCGTGCGCCGCGCGTGAGAAGGGCGGGCCGAGCCGGATGACCGTGGGTATCGAGGCCGTCAACGCCTATGTGGGGCGCGTCTCGCTCGGAGTACGGGAGCTCTTCGCGGCCCGCGGCCTGGACGACCGCCGCATGGACAACCTGATGATGGAACGCAAGTCGGTCAACCTGCCGTGCGAGGACCCGGTCACCAACGCGGTCAACGCCGCCCGGCCGATCGTCGAGGCGCTCACGCCGCAGGAGCGCGACCGGATCGAACTGGTCGTCGTCGGCACCGAGTCCGGTCTCGACTTCGGAAAGCCGATCAGCACCTACGTGCAGGACCTCCTGGGGCTCGGCAGACGCTGCCGGTCCTTCGAGGTCAAACACGCCTGCTACGGCGGGACGGCCGCCCTCCAGACGGCCGCGGCCGTCATCGGCGCCAGCCCCGTCCCGGGGGCCAAGGCGCTGGTGATCGCCGCCGACGCGTCCAGCGTCGCCGCCCGGGACACCTACTGGGAGCCGTCGCAGGGTGCCGGTTCCGTGGCGATGCTGATCGGCGACGACGCCCAGGTCCTCGCCCTCGACCCGGGTGCCAACGGGTTCCACAGCTTCGAGGTGATGGACACCCTGCGCCCCCGGCCCGATCTGGAGGCGGGCGACTCCGACCTGTCGCTGATGGCGTACATGGAGTGCCTGGTGCACAGCTTCCGCGCCTACCGCGAACGGGTGCCCTCGGCCGACGTGATGACGACCTTCGACCACCTGGTCCTCCACACGCCGTTCGCGGGCATGGTCAAGGGCGCCCACCGCCGGCTGCTCCGGTCCGACAGCCCCGCCCCGCCGGCCGTGATCGACGCGGACTTCGCCGCCCGGGTGGAGCCGTGCCTGCGCTACGCCGCCCAGGTGGGCAACGTCTACTCCGCGGCGCTGTACCTGGCGCTGGTGTCACTCATCGACCACGTGGAAGTGACGGCGCCGAAACGGCTCGGCATGTTCTCCTACGGCTCGGGCTGCGCCTCGGAGTTCTACAGCGGTGTCGTCACCCCGGCCGGCCGGCAGCGGGTCGCGGCCCGGCGGACCGCCGACGCGATCGCCGACCGCAGGCCGCTGACCGTCGCCGAGTACGAGACCGTCAGCGACCTCGCCCTGCACCGGATGGCCGGCGTCCGTGACCACGCCTACGACGTCACCCCCTACGCCGATCTGTACGAGAGCCAGTTCGCCGGCCGGGGCCTGCTGGTGCTCGACAAGGTCGTCGACTTCCACCGCCGCTACCGCTGGAGCTGACGCATGGACCACCGCACACTCAGGGTCAGCCGGCAGCCGCACGCACTGCGGGTCGTGATCGACCGCCCCGAACAGGCCAACGGCATCAACGGGGACCTGATGCGGGACCTGCACGCCGTTCTGGACCTCGCGGAGAGCGACCCGTCCCTGCGGATGGTCGTCCTCGAGGGCGCAGGGCCGGTGTTCTGCTCGGGTATGGACTTCGCCGACGCCGCCCGCGACAACGCCTCGGGCGGTGACGGAACGCTGGCGAGCGAGGGCGGCCGGGCGTTCTACGGTCTGCTGAAGAGGTTCACCACCGTGCCCCGCATCGTGGTCTGCGTCGTCGACGGGCGGGTCACCGGCGGCGGTGTCGGCCTGGTCGCCGCCAGTGACTTCGTGTACGCGAGCGAACGCAGCAGCTTCGCCCTGCCCGAGGCGCTGTGGGGGCTGCTGCCGTGCTGTGTGACACCGTTCCTGATCCGGCGGGTCGGGTTCCAGCCCGCGTACGCCATGACGCTGAGCACCCTGCCGGTCCCGGCCGCGCGAGCCGCCCAGCTGCATCTGGTCGACGAACTCACCGACAAGGCAGAGCCGTTGCTGCGGCGCCTCGCGTCCCGGCTCACCAAGATCGACCCGGGTGTGATCGGCGACGGCAAACGCTACTTCGAGCGGATGTGGCTTCCGGCGGACCGGATGGAGCAGACGGCGGTCGGCGAGTTCACCCGGCTGATGTCCTCCCCCGCGGTGCGCGAGCGCATCGCGGGGTTCGCCACGGAACGGCGGATGCCGTGGGAGACCGTCCGGTGACCCTCGCCGCGCACCCGCCGGCGGTGCGGTGTGATCGGATTCATCCTTCCCCCGGAAGCGCGGTGGAGCGAGATGTCCGGTGACTTCGTCGGCGGGGGGCCCGCGGGGGACGGCCTCTTCCCGGAAGAGGAGTGGCACATCCGCAACGCCGTGGATCCGCGCCGCAGGGAGTTCACCACCGCCCGGATCTGCGCCCGGCGTGCCCTGCACCGGCTCGGGGTGACACCGGGGCCGCTGCTGCCGGACGCCCACGGGGCGCCCCGGTGGCCCCGTGGTGTCACGGGCAGCATCACCCACTGCAGCGGCTACCGGTCGTGCGCCGTGGCGCCCCTCGCCGCCGTGGCCTCGCTCGGCATCGACGCCGAGCCCAACCAGCACCTGAGCCCCGGCGTGCTGGCCATGGTCGCCCTGCCGTCCGAGGCCCGCCGGATCCGGGAACTGGCGGCCGGCACGCCCGGTGTGTGCTGGGACCGGCTCCTGTTCAGTGCCAAGGAGGCTCTCTACAAGGCGTGGTACCCGCTGACCGGGATGCCCATCTCGTTCGAGCACGCGGAGGTGCGCCTGGAGCCGGAGCGCGGCACCTTCCGCGTACGGATGCTGGTGGCGGCCCCGGAGGGACGCCGAGTACCGCCCATCCGGGGCCGGTTCCTGCTGGTGGACGGGTTGCTGCTGACAACCGCCGTGTGCCGGGCCGGCTCGGGGTGACACGCGGGCACAGAAGAGCCGGGGCGGCGTGTCGGACACGTCGCCCCGGCTCTCCCCCGTCGGGAGCGGTGTGTCAGGCGAAGGAGTACTCCAGCGTGTAGTCGGCGTTCTTGTAGCCGCCTTTGCCGGAGAGGCCCGCCAGCCCGGCGGAGCCCGAACCGGCGACGACCTCCCAGAAGACCTCCACCCCCGACTCCTCGTACGTGCCGTAGGTCTGCAGCACGAAGGAGCCGGCGCGGCCGGCGAGCTTGCCCTCGAAACGGTGGGTGCCGACGAACCGGGTCTGTCCCCCACCGGTGTAGACGAGGAGCCAGTCGGCGCGCCCGCTGCCTTCGAGGTCGCCGGTGAAGGCGGCCCGGCAGTGTGCGTTCGCCTGCTTGCACTGGCCCTCCGCCTCGGCGGTCACCTCCTCCGCCCAGTCCGTGACGTCCAGTGTGCCCTTGGCGACCGTGGTCATGCGTTGCGTCCTTTCGTGGCCGGGGTGCGGCGGTGCGGTGCTCCGCCGCCCAAGAGACGTTCGCCCGCGGACCGGCGGGTCAGCGGCCGAAGACGACCGTGCGGTAGCCGGCGGCCAGCGCGTGGTTCTGCATCACCACGTTGACGGCGGCCATCGGCAGGTCCTGGGGCACCTGGATGTCCGCGACGTCGAGGGCGACCACGGTGAAGACGTACCGGTGCGGGCGGTCTCCGGCAGGCGGGCAGGCGCCGCCGTAGCCCGTGGTGCCGAAGTCGGTGCGGCCCAGCACGGACGGCGCGGGCAGCCCCGGGTCGCCGGGCGTGCCGGCGCCCTGGGGCAGCGAGCCGGTGGTCGCCGGGATGTTCCAGACGGACCAGTGCCAGAAACCGCTGGAGGTCTTGGAGTCGACGTCGAAGAGCGAGATCAGGAAGCTCTTGGTGCCCTCCGGGGCGCCGCGCCACTTGATGGCGGGAGACTTGTTCTTGCCGGAGCACTCGAACCAGCCGAGCATCTCTTCCTCGCCGAAGGTCTCGCCCGGCGGGATGTCCGGGAGTTCGACCGTCATCCTCGGCAGGTCCCTGGGAAGTGCCGCGCGCTGGGCCACGGTCACCGGCCTCTGGTTGCCGTGGGCCTCCGCGGACGGGCCGGTCATGGTGAAAGTGGCCGCCAGAGCCGTGGTCGCGGCCACCACCGCGACGGTGAGCTTCTTGAAACGCACGTCGGATCCTTCCTCGGCTTCGTTCGTTGCAGGCAGCAGGCTCACACGGTGGCCGGAGCGCTGCCGCCCAACATTGAGCAGCGCAGGGCCCGCGTCAGGTCCTGACGGACCGCACCGAGTACGTCGCCGGCCTCGTCCTTGACGTAGAAGTGGCCGCCGCGGAACACCCGCATCGAGAACTCTCCCGTGGTCTCCCCGCCCCAGGCGAGCAGTTCGGTCCTGTCGACCTCGGGGTCGTCGGAGCCCATGTAGGCGGCGACGGGGCAGGTCAGCCGAGGACCGGGCAGCGTCCGGTAGGACTCGTTGAGCTCGAAGTCGGCCCGCAGGGCCGGCAGCAGCATCTCCAGCAGCCTCCGCTCACCCAGCACTTCGGGCGGAGTACCGCCGAGGACGCCCAGCGCGGAGAGGAACTCCGGGTCGGGCATCGTCGCGAACGTCCGGCGCGAGCTGGGCAGCCGGGGCGCCCGCCGCCCGGACACCACCAGCAGCGCGGGGCCGCCGTGCGGGCCGGCCGAGAACCGCCGCGCCACCTCGTAGGCCAGGATCGAACCCAGGCTGTGCCCGAAGAGGGCGTACGGGCGGTCCAGGTACGGCTCCAGTGCCTCGCACAGCGGGTCCAGCAGCTGTTCGACCCGCCGGTAGGGCAGCTCCCGTATCCGGGCCTCCCGGCCGGGAAGCACGACCGGCCGTACGTCGACGTCCGGCGCCATCGACTGCCGCCAGGGCCGGTAGGCGGCTCCGCCGCCGCCGGCGTGGGCGAAGCAGAAGAGGCGGACGGCGGCGGTTTCCGTCGCCGTTCCCGCGTCGCCCGCGAGCCAGCGTGAGGCGACCGATGGATTCATGGTGCTCCGTCTCCTAGAAGGTGTCCGGGCGGCCGAGGACCACACTGGTGTTGAAGCCGCCGAAGCCGAACCCGTTGGACATCGCGTGGCCGATGGCAGCGGGTTGCGAACGGGTTCCGACGAGCCGGCCGCCGGTGCCGATCGGCGTCACGAGGTTGGCGTTGGCATGGACGAAGCCGTCGCGCATCTGCAGCACGGTCGCCACCGCCTCGACGACGCCCGCCGCGCACAGGCAGTGCCCGATCAGGCCCTTGGTGGAGTTGACCCACGGTCCGCCGTGGCCGAAGAGGGCCCGCAGGGCGGTGAGTTCCGTCTCGTCACCGAGCGGGGAGCCGGTGCCGTGGGCGTTGACGTAGTCGATCCGGCCGGGGACGAGCCCGGCGTGCCGCAGTGCCCGGGACATCACGTCTGCCTCGTCGGCGGCGCTCGGGTCGGCGAGGCCGTTGCCGGACAGCCGCATGGCGTAGCCCTCGAGCCCGGCCCAGGGGGCGGCGCCGCGCCGCTTGGCGGAGGCGGCGGACTCCAGCACCAGGCAGGCTGCTCCCTGACCGGGTACGAAACCTCCATGGGCGGCGTCGAAGGGCCGGATGGCCTGCTCGGGCTCGGTCGCCTGCCCGCCGGCCATCGCGCCGAGGTTGTAGAACGCCTGCCGTTCCATGTCGGACAGGTCCGTGAGCGCGCCGAGCACCAGGCAGACGTCGGCGGCGCCGCTCTCCACCAGCCGGGCCGCGTTGATCAGTGCCACGTTGCCGCTGGCGGAGGCCCCGCCGACGGTGTATCCCTCCCCCGTCAGGCCGAGCAGCTGGCTCACCGTGCCCACGTGGTCGGTGTCCATGAACTGCAGGGGGTAGCGGGCGGGCAGGTGCACCGGGCTGCTGAGGTAACGGGGCCTCACCTCCTCGGCGAACCGGCCGCCCAGGTTGTGGCCGGCGACGACGATCCCGATCCGCTCACCGGGCACGCCCGCGCGGTGCAGCCCGGCCCGCTCCCAGCCCTCCAGGGCGACGGCCACCGACGCCTGCACCGACCGGGGCGAGCGGCCCGCGTCGCGCGCCGCCGCGCGGCGCAGCGGCTCCTCGCGGTCCGCGGTCGCGCCGCTCAGGTCGAAACCGGGGAGGTCGGCGGAGAGCAGCGGTCTCAGTTCCGGGTGGTCGCCGTCCACGCTGCGCCGGCCGATGCCGGAGGTGCCCGCACGCAGGGCCCGGGCGAAATCCTCCACACCGGCGGCGGTGGCGCACAGCACCCCGGCGCCGGTGATCCAGGGGCCGCTCACGGTGTGTGCCTGCGCAGCAGCCGGGCCAGTGATCCGATGTCGTGGACATCGGTGAACTCCGTGACGGACAGACTGATCCCCAGCGTGTCCATGGTCATGGTGACGACGTCGACCCGGTCGATGCTGTTGGCGCCCAGGTCGGTCAGCGACACCTCCTCCGTCACCTGCTCCGGCTCGATCTCGGGGAGGACCACCAGCACACTGCTGCGGATCGCCGTCAGGACCGCGTCACTCATGGTGTTGCTCCGTTTCCGGCGGTTCACCGCCACTCGTACATCCGGTGGTAGTCCTTGGTGCGGGTGTGGACGAGGAGCGTCCGGTCGCCCGGCAGGTACCGCGCGTAGCGGTCGACGTCGACCGTCCGGTTCTCCACGGGGACCAGGGTCCGCAGGTTCTCCGGGAGCAGCGCGGTGTACTCGTCGAAGGCCAGCCGGCGGCGCCCCGCGAGGTGTCCGCCGATGTCCATGGCGCGTACGGCCTCGGCGGAGGCCGGGCCGGCGACGCCGCTGAAGAACTCGGCGGAGCAGCCCGACCCGTAGGAGTAGAGGCCGATGCGCAGGGCCGCGTCGACCGGGTCCGTGGCCAGCAGCGACGCCAGTGCCAGATAGACCGAGCCCGAGCAGAGGTTGCCCACCTGCGCCGGGTAGGCCAGGGACGGGCGCACCCGGCGCTCGAAGTCCTCCTCCGCCTGCGCCGGCGACGCGCCGGCCTCGCGCATCAGCTTGCGGTGCGCCGCCTTGACCAGGCCGCTGAAGGGGGTGTGCATCGCCAGCCGGTCGAACGTGCCCAGGAAGTCGGCCCCTTCGACCCGTGTGCGGTAGTCGGCGAAGCTGTTGGTCAGGCAGTCCAGGTAGGCGAAGAGCGAACGGTCGACGTCCGCGATGTCGAACTCCGGGGTGGGGCGGGCGGAGTCGAGGGTCTCGTAGCTGTAGAGCCCGAAGGCACCGAGGTCCAGCTCCAGCACGGTGGGCCGGTCGGACAGCAGGACGGCCGCCGCGCCGTGGCCGGTGGCCGGCTCGGCGTAGCCGGCCCGGGCGTCGACGAGCGCCACGTCGGTGGCGACGACGAGGGCCTTGGCACCCGGTGAGGCACCGGAGGCGAGGTAGCCGGTGGCCAGTTGAGCGCGCCGGTCGCCGCGAAAGCAGGCCTGTTTGGCCTCGAAGACACGGCAGTTGCGGCTCAGGCCGAGGTACTCGTGAACGTAGGAGGCGACCGACTTGCTGAGGTCCAGCCCCGACTCGGTGGAGGTGATCAGCACCTCGACGGCTTCCCGGTCGGCCGGGTCGAGCGCGTCGACGAGCGGCTTGGCGGCGTTGACCGCGTTCGTCACCGGGTCCTCGAAGGGCAGGCCGATCGACCGGTGGGTCATGGCGAGGTTGGCCAGGCGCTCGTGCTCGAGCCCCCGGCCGGCGAAGAGTTCGGGCACCGGGATCTGTGCCAGACCGGTGTAGACGTTGAGCCCTTCGATGCCGTAGCCCATGTCAGCGTCCTCCGGCGGCGGCGAGGAAGTCGATCAGGGCGTCGATGTCCGGCAGTTCACCGAAGCTGGACATGCTTTCCTCCAGGCCGAGCCGGTCCATGATGCCGAGGATGATCTCGACACGGTCGACCGAGTCCGCGCCGAGGTCCTTCAGGTGGCGGTCTCCGGTGATGTCGTGCGGGGCGACGTCCGGCAGGATCTGTCCGACGACCTCCCGCACCACCTCCGCCATCCGTTCCCGGGCACCGGTCGGTGTGGTCATCGGTCCTGCTCTCCTTCCAGTTGGAGCGAACACACGGCGAGGACGCGGCCGGTGTCCCGGTCGCGCAGCACCACGTCGACGGCTTCGCCGTCCCCGGGCCTCTCCCAGAGCCGCACGGCGGCGGTGAGCGGCTGCCGGCGTCGGCGTTGCCGAGGTAGCACAGTTGCTGGTCGACGACCACACGGTCCAGGAAGGACCGGTCGTCGCGGCCCAGGGAACGCCACAGGCACAGCAGTGCCCGGTCGATGATCGAGAAGTAGGCGGCGAAGTAGAGCAGTCCGGCGCCGTTGAGGTCCCTCGACGGGTCGACCTCGTACTCGACGGCGAGCTCGAGCCGCCGGCCTCCGGTCGCCGTGTTCGAGGAAGGTCAGCGCGCCGGCGGGCCCGGCCGCAGGCGTGCCGCGGTGAGTACTTCTCGGGCAGCTCCGGCAGGTGCCGGTGGTCGAAGTCGGGCGGCGAGGAGCGGACCAGGCCGCCGTTGCCCGCGCCGGGGCCCCGGACGACCCAGCGGTTGAAGTTCTCCACGTACAGGCAGTCCGGGTCGCCGAAGGCGTAGAAGTCCTCGGGGTCGAGCGGTCGGGCGGCCTGCGCCGCGGAACGGCCGATCCGGTGCAGGGTGAGCACCGACTCGCTGCCGAATCCGAAGAGGCGGGTGGTGATGTGCAGTTCGTCGCCGAAGGCGGGGCTGCGCAGGTGGAACCGCCGGCTGCCGCGTACCCGGTAGTAGTAGAAGGACAGGTAGGTGGGGTTCCCGGAGGCGTCCTTGGCGCGCAGCACGTCGGTGCCGCACGTCTTCGAGACCGCGTCCCACGTCCAGTCACCGATCTGGCCCGCCAGGAGCGAGTTGTGCCCGCACATGCCCGGCCGGATCCGTTCGGTGCGCCGCAGGGTGCTCATGCCGTTCCTCCGGCCTCGTTGTCCGCGAGGAAGGGCAGCAGCAGTCGGTGCACGTCCTCGGGGTGGGTCAGGCAGGGGAAGTGTCCGGCACCGGTCAGCTCGGCGAACCGGGAGTCCGGGATCGCGCCGTGCAGCAGGTGGGCCGCCTTCAGCGGGATGACCGTGTCGTGCCGGCCCCACAGCACCAGGGTCGGCACGGTGATCTCCGGCAGCCGGGCGAACAGCGTGGGCTGCGCGGCGAAAACGTCCAGATAGCTCAGTCCGGTCTGCGGGTCCATGCTCTCGCAGCGCAGCAACAGCCGTTCGAGGCCCGCGCGGCTGCCCGGCGCGATGGTGCGGTGTTCCTCCATACGGTCGAAGTCCTCCGCCGCCACGACGGACAGGCGGTTGACCTCGCCGTTGCGGTTGCCGACCTTGTACGAGCTGCCGACCAGCGTCAGCGAGGCGGTGCTCTCCGGGTGCCGCAGCGCGAAGCTCTGCGCCACGAGGCCGCCGAACGACGAACCGAGGACATGGACCCTGCCGGTGACGCCGAGGCGGTCGAGGACCGTGCGGCAGAGGGTACCGATCCCGTCGAGCGTGAGGTCGCCGCGCACGGTGGTGGCACCGACGCCCGGATGGTGCACCGTGATCATCCGGTAGCGGCCGGCCAGTTGCGCGTACTGCCGGGCGAAGACCCCGGCGCCGACGTTGAACGGCGTCATCATCAGCAGCACCGGTCCTGAACCGGCGCTGAACACCTCCACCTGCCCCCCGGGCAGGTCGATCAGCCGACGCTCCACCGCGGGCGCGCACTCGGCGAGGACCGCGGCGTTGTCGTCCGGTGCCCGGTGGCCCTCGCGCATGGCCCCGCCGATGTCCTCGGGCAGGGTCTCCGCCGGATGGAACCGCGCCAAGGCGCCCGCCTGCTGCGGGCCGCCGACCGGCAGCAGGTCCGGTACGGGCGCGTCGTCGCGCCACGTGCCGCCATGCGGTCCGCGGCCTGCGCGGCACGCCGCACGCCGAAGCCGAGCGGGACGGCCAGCCGGATCCGTCCCCGGCCGGCGAGGTGCGGCGCGGCGCGCACTCCGGTGCCCCGGTAGATCCATGCGAGGGCGGACTCGACGGGCCGCTCCAGGCCCGCGAACCGAGGCGCCCGGTCCACGTCCAGCAGGACGCAGTGGCCGCCCGCCGGTTCGACGACGGGCCACCCGGCCCGGTGCAGCCCCGTCCACAGCGTACGGACCGCCTCCATCCGCTCCTCGACCATGGCCGCGGCCTCGTCCTGCTCGGACAGTGCGCGGGCCAGCAGCCTGCGGGTGGCCAGGCCCACTTCGTGGCCGCGCGTCCCGACGTGCTCGCGCAGGCTGTCGGCAAGCTCGGGCAACCCGGTCGCCACCAGGCCGCCCGAGGCGACGCCGAAGTCCTTGGAGAGGCTGAGGGTCGCCGCGGAGGCCGACGCCAGCAGCGCGTCGGCGGCCTTCCACAGGTCGGCACCACGCCACGCGTCCTCGTGCGCCACGACGTGGGCGGCGTTCTCCAGTACCCGGGTCGCGTCGAGGACCAGTGGTACCCCATGGGCGTCGGCCGCCGCCCGTACCGCACGGAGGCCGGCCACGGACACCGGGTGGCCGCCCGCCGCATTGCCGGTCAGCTCGACGGCGACGAAGGACACATCGGGGCCCGCCTCCGCGAGAACCACGCCGAGGGCCGTCATGTCGAGGTCGCCCGCGAAGAAGGCGCCGGGCGAGGCGGCGACCTGCCGGGCCGTGAACCCCGCGTCGGCCAGGCTCATCGACCAGCTCGGGAAGAGCCCGTTGTGGACGACCGTGCCGCGCGGTCCCGGCCAGGCACGGCACAACAGCGCCTCCGCCGAGCGGCCGGAGGCCGTGGGCAGCGCGTGGGCGAAGGGCAGCCAGCCCGGCGGCTCGAAGTCCGCGGGCTCCTGCTCACGTTCGATCCGCTCCTGGAGGGTGCGGGGCGCGGGCGGCGACCAGCGGGTCGTCCAGTTCCGCCCACGAGTCGGTCACCTGGTCGAAGCCGACGTCGCGCCGAGGGAGCGCCAGCGGGTTGTACCCGGCCTCGGCCAGCCGGGCGGCCCGCTCCGGTTCGTCCGCCGGGGTGCGCGGCGCGGGGACAGCGGGCACGGGG
>RHMC01000194.1 GCA_003719395.1 Streptomyces altiplanensis | reverse complement strand
GTGGGTCCCGGCGGTCCTGACCGACCTGTGGACGGCGATCGTCAAGCACCCCGCCCCGCGCGCCGCGCTCCGTCGGCGGCTGTGCCCGTGCCCGTACCGGTGCCGGACCCTGCGCCCGTGTCCGGCGGCCCCGGGGCGCCGCCGCACCCGCACCCGTATTCGCCCCCACGCCCGCATCCGTACCCACGCGCGCATCCGCATTCGCGGCCGTGCAGGCCGGGCGGCTCGGGTCCGCGGAGTTCCGGGCCGACTACCGCCTGCGGCACGCGTACGTGGCCGGCTCGATGTACAAGGGCATCGCCTCCACCGACCTCGTGGTCCGTATGGGCCGCGCCGGGCTCATGGGTTTCTTCGGCTCCGGTGGCCTGACCACCGGCGAGATCGACGCCGCGATCCGGGACATCGGCGACCGGCTGGGGCCGGACGGGGTTTTCGGCGTCAACCTGCTGGCCACGTCCGACGCCCCGGCCGCGGAGCGTGAACTCGTCGAACTGCTCCTCAAGCACGACGTCCGCCATGCCGAGGCCGCCGCGTTCACCGCGGTCACCGCGCCCGTCTGCGCTTCCGCTTCGCCGGAGCGCACCGGGCGCCCGACGGCACCCCCCACCGCCGTACGGCATGTGCTGGCCAAGGTCACGCGGCCGAGGTCGCGCACGCTTTCATGAGCCCGCCGCCCCGCCGGCTGCTGGACTCGCTCGTCGCCGAGGGCGGCCTGAGCGCCGCCGAGGCCGAGCTCGCGGCCGGGCTGCCGGTGGCCGGGGACATCTGCGTGGAGCCGACTCGGGCGGCCACACCGACGCGGGCAGCCCCTACGCGCTCATGCCGGCCATGCTCCGGCTGCGGGACCGGATCATGGCGGAGCACCGCTATCCCCGCTCCGTGCGGGTGGGCGCGGCCGGAGGGCTCGGCGCGCCGGGTCGCCGCGGCCTTCGTGCTCGGCGCCGACTTCGTGGTCACCGGTTCGGTCAACCAGTGCTCCCCGGAGGCCGGCACCTCCGACGCCGTCAAGGACCTGCTGGCGACCCTCGACGTGCAGGACACCGCCTACGCGCCGGCCGGTGACATGTTCGAACTGGGCGCCCGCGTCCAAGTGGTGCGCAAGGGAACCCTGTTCGCCGCACGGGCCAACAAACTGCACCAGCTGTACCGCCGGTTCGAGAGCCTCGAAGAGATCGACGAGCCGACCCGCAGGACCCTCGAGGACCGCTACTTCCACCGCTCGTTCGACGACATCTGGGCCGAGACCCGCGGCTATCTGGGCCGCCTGCGCCCCGACGACCTGGCCCGGGCGGAGCGCAGCCCCAAGGCCAGGATGGCCCAGGTCTTCCGCTGGTACTTCGTGCACTCCACCCGGGCGGCCCTGGAGGGCGTGCGGGAGGAACAGGCCAACTACCAGATCCACTGCGGACCGGCCCTGGGCGCCTTCAACCGCCTGGTCGCCGGCACCCCGCTGGAGGCGTGGCGCGACCGCCATGTCGACACCATCGCAGAGCTGCTGATGACCGGCGCCGCCGAACTGCTCGACGGTTCCCTGCGCGCCTGGTCCCTTGCCACTCCGGGAGACTGACGTGAGGGAAGACGAACTGGCCGAACGGCTGCTGCGCGTCCTCGCGGAGGTGATCCCCGGCCAGGACCCCGGCGCGGACCCGGCCCGGCCCCCCGCGCGGCCCTCGGACCGGACCTCGCGCTGCGCGGGCTGGGCCTGGAGTCCCTGGCACTGACCCGCCTGTGGTTCCGGCTCCGCCAGGAGTTCGGGGTGGACATACCGGTCTCCTGGCTGCGTACCTGCGAAACCCCCGCCGAACTGCAGGAAAGGATCACGGAAGAGGCAGCCGCCGGGGCCGGCCCGCCCGAGCCCGGCCACGCCACCGCCGAAGCCGGCCCGCCCGTGACGGCCGCGGCAGACGGCGGAGCCGGTGACCGGTACGCGCCGTTCCCCCTCACCGACCTCCAGCAGGCGTACCTCGTCGCCAAGGACCCGCAGCTCGGCGACGACACGATCGGCTGCCACGTCTACCGCGAGTTCGAGGTGGCCGGCCTCGACGTGGCGGCGCTCCAGGACGCCTGGCACCGGGTCGTACGGCACCACGACATGCTGCGAGCGGTCATCACCCCGGACGGCCGCCAGCGCGTCCAGGAGCCGGAGAGCGTCGAGCAGGCCCCGCTCGCCGTGGGCGGCATCGCCGCGGCCCCCGAGGTCCGCACACGCCTCTCGCACCGCCGGTACGCGCCCGGAGACTGGCCCATGCACACGGTGGAGGTCTCGCACGATCCGGGCGGGCGGTCCCTCGTCCACCTCAGCATCGACGTCCTGCTCACCGACGGCCACGGCCTCGGTGTCATCCTCGACGACTGGTGGCGCTGCTACCGGGACCCGGCCCATGAACCGGCCGCCCCGGCCCTGACCGTACGGGACTGTGTGCTGGACCTCGCCGCCCAGCAGCGCACCCCCGCCCACCGCGCGCACCTCGACCACTGGACCGAGCGGCTCGCGGGACTGCCGGACGGTCCGCCGGTGACCGGTGACCCGGTCCGCGGGCCGGTCGTACGCACCGCGCTCGACGGACGCGTCGGCCGTGCGCAGTGGCAGGCGATCGGGCGGCTGGCCGCCGACTGGGAGGTGTCACCGACCGCGCTGGTGCTCACCGTGTTCGCCGAGGCCTTCAGCCGGCAGCGCCACGCCGGACCGCTGTCGCTGGTGCTCACCACCAACCACCGCTCCCGGCTGCCCGCCGAGGCGGAGGACCTGGTCGGCCCCTTCACCTCGAGTCTCGTGCTGCCCCTGCCGAACACCCTCGACGATCCGCTGCGCGAAGCCGCGCGGGACGTCCACAGAAGGCTCTGGGAAGGGCTGGACCACGCCGCCGTCTCCGGCGTCTCTGCCCTGCGTGCCCTGCGGGCCGAGGACCGTACGGCGCCGGTGCCGAGCGCCCGTCGTGTTCACGAGCCTGCTCGGAACCGGCCGGCCCGGCGCGACGGCTTCGCCGGCGACGTCACCTTCGCCATGAGCCAGACGTCCGGTGTCGCCCTCGACCACCAGATGTGGGAGCGGGACGGCGAACTCCGCATCCGCTGGGACGTCGTGACCGGACGCTTCGCCCCCGGTGAGGCGGACGACCTGTTCGCGGGCTTCCTCAACTCGCTGCACGCGCTGAGCGACCGGCCCGCCGGGCACCGTGCGATGAACGAACTGCAGCAGGCCTACTTCGTCCCCCGGGCCATCACCCCGCCGGGGGAGTGGGACGGCTGCCAGGTCTACCACTCCTTCGACGTCGACGACCTCGACCCGCAGCGTCTCGCCACGGCCTGGCAGCGCCTGATCGCCGCGTACGACGTCCTGCGGACCGTCGTCACCCACGACGGCCGGCTCGCCGTCTCCCCCCATGTGCCGGACCACGTCGCCGTCCCCGTCCAGGACCTCACCGGAGCCGACGACCGCCGAGGAACGTCTGGCCGCCCTGCGGCAGCGCATGGCCGGCCGGGCGTTCCCGCTGGGCAGGGGCCCGCACTGGGACCTGAAGGTCACCCTCCGGTCCGGCCGCGCCACCGTCCACCTCACGACCGACCTGACCGTGCTCGACGGCGGCAGCATCCACTTCCTCGTACGCGAGCTCTTCCGTCTCTACGCCGAGCCCGACGCCGTGACCGTCACACCCGCCCCCCGTACCGAGTACGAGGCCGCGCAGAAGGAACTCCGCGGCACCCCCCGGCAACAGGAGCAGCTCGGCCACTGGCGCCGGCGGGTCGCGGCGCTGCACCCCGGACCCGCCGTGGAGCCCGCAGGCCGTGACCGTGCCCGCCGCCGCCTCGAAGGCACGGTCACCGGCTGGCGTGCCGTACGCAGGCGGGCGGAGGAAGCGGGCCTGAGCCCCGACGACCTGCTCGCGGCCGCCTGCGCCGAGGCTCTCGCCGAGCACTACCCGGTCCCCTTCAGCCTGCCCGTGGTGCGCTGGACCGAGCAGTCGGCGCGCTACCGGCCCGGTGAGTTCACGGCGCTCAGCTGGGTGACCCGCGAGGACCGCGAGCTCGGACTGTGGGAGCAGGCGGCCGCGTTCCGCCAGGTCCTGAGCGGGGACCTCGGCGCCGACGACGTGAGGGGCCTGGGCGAACTGCGCCGCCGCGTGATGCGGGAACGGCGGGACGGCTCCTTCGAACTGCCGGTCGTCTACACCGGTCTGCTGGACCTCTCCGCACAGCAACTCCCGGACGGCGTACGCCTGGGACCGTGGCTGACCTGCACGCCGGACGTCGCCCTGGACTGCATCGCGATCGATGAGGGCGACATGCTGCGGTTCTACTGGGACGCCACCGCCTCCCGGTTCCCCGAAGAGCGCCTGGAGGCCATGTTCGCCCGCTACCGCCGGACCCTGGAGAGTCTGACCGCGCACCCCGCCCACGGCCACGGGACCGACATCCCGTTCCCCGCCGACCGCCGGGCCCACACCCTGTTCGAGGAGCAGGCGGCGGCGCGCCCCGACGCGATCGCCGTACGCTGGGCCGGCGGCACCATGACGTACGGCGAGCTGAACCGCTGGGCCAACCGGATCGCCTGGTCCCTGCGGGAGCGGGGCGTGGGTCCGGGCATCCCGGTGGGCATCAGCGTGCACCGCGGCCCCGCGATGGCCGCCGCCGTCCACGGGGTGCTCAAGGCCGGTGGGTTCTACGTCCCGCTCGAACCGTCCCTGCCCCGGGCCCGTCGTGGGCGGCGATCATCGACGAGGCGCAGGTCGAGACCGTGCTCGGCGACGAGCGCGGCGGCGTCCCGGTACCGGACGGCGTCACCCTGCTCCCCGTCGGGGCCCCCGGCCGGCCCGAGCACGACCCGGAGCCGGCAGGCTCTGTCGACGACCTCGCCTACGTCATCTACACCTCCGGCAGCACCGGCGCGCCCAAGGGCGTCGAGGTCTCCCACCGGCCGCTGCTCAACCTGCTGAACTGGTGCCGGCGCACCCACGGGTTCGGACCCCAGGACGTCGGGCTGTGCGTGACCTCGCTCGGCTTCGACCTCTCCGTCTTCGACATCCTGGGCCTGCTCGGACACGGTGCCTCGCTCTACATCGCCGACGAGGCCGAACAGCACGACCCGCATCTGCTGCTCGACGTACTGCTGCGCGAACCGGTCACCTTCTGGAACTCGGCCCCCACCACGCTGAGTCAGCTGGCCCCGCTGTTCCCCGGCCGGAAGGGGGAGCCCGGCACGGAAACCCTGCGGCTGGTCTACCTCAGCGGCGACTACACGCCGCTGCCGCTGCCCGACGAGGTGCGCGCCCTGTTCCCCGGGGCCCGGATCGTCAGCCTCGGCGGAGCGACCGAGGCGACGGTGTGGTCGAACTGGTTCGAGATCGGCGAAGTCGACCCGTCCTGGCGGAGCATCCCCTACGGACGGCCCATCGACAACGCCCGCTACTACATCCTCGACGAGGACCTGCGGCCGTGCCCTGCGGGCGTGGAGGGCGACCTGTTCATCGGGGGCGACTGCCTGAGCCTCGGCTACCACCGGCGGCCCGAGCTCACCGCGGAACGGTTCGTCGACGACCCGTTCCACGAACGCGACGGCGCCCGCATGTACCGCACCGGTGACCGGGCGAGCTTCTTCCCCGACGGGGTGATCTCGTTCCACGGGCGCGCGGACGACCAGGTCAAGATCCGCGGCTTCCGCGTCGAACTCGCCGAGGTGGAGCACGGGCTGCGCAGCCACCCGGGCGTCAGGGACGCCGTCGTGCTGGCCCGTCCCGACCGTACCGGGGACCGCAAACTGGTCGCCTATCTGGTCCCGGCCGACACGGGCCCGGCACCGGCCGTCGGCGCACTGCGGCGGCACGCCGCGAAGACGCTGCCCGACTACATGGTCCCCAACGTGGTGGCGTTCGTGGACACCTTCCCCGCCACCTCCAACGGCAAGCTGGACCGTGACGCGCTGCCGTGGCCGGTGGAACCGGGCACCTTCCACACCACGGCTCCCGCCCCGGGGCGGGAAAACGGCGCGGTGAAACCGGAAGCGGCGGGAACGCCGGACCACGAGTCCGCCGCCGGCACCGGGCCCGGCGGGCCGGGCCGCGGCAAGCTCACCGGCGAACTCGCCGAGATCTTCGCCGGTCTGCTGGACATGTCCGCCGTCGACACCACGGCCGACATCTGGGACCAGGGCGCGACCTCGTTCACGATGGTCCAGGTCTCAGGCGTCCTCCAGGAGCGGTACGGGTGGCGCGTGCCGGTCTCCGCCCTGCTCACGGACCCCACCGTGGCCGGAATGCCGAGGCGGTGCGCGAGCGGCGGCGCCGCCGAAGCACCGCAACGGGCACCGGAAGCGGACCGGCCGCCCCGGCCCGCCGCCACGGCCGGCTCCGGCCCGGCGGCCGTACCCGCTTCCGCGGCCGGCTCCGCTGCCGTACCCGCTTCCGCGGCAGGCTCCGGCTCCGCGGCCGGGTCCGGTCCGGCGCCGCTGCCTGCCCCGGCGACCGGTTCCGCTTCCGCGCCGGTGGTGCACGGGGCCCCTTCCGTACCGGCCATGAGCGGTGACGCCGAGGCGGGGCATCCGCGGACCGGGGCCGAGGGGCCCGGCGAGGTGGACTTCTTCTCCGCCGAGGAACGCACCGCCTTCAAACAGGCCCGGTGGGACCTCAGACGTCCCGCGGCCGGCAGCCCGGTGATCGGCCTGGCCGCGGCGGACGTGGCCGAGCAGCACTTCCTCCGGCGGCGGAGCCGACGGGAGTTCGGCGGCGGACCCGTGCCGCACGAGGCCTTCGGGCGGATGCTCGGCCTGCTGTGCGAGCGGTGGCATCCGGCCGCACCCGGCGCCTGTACCCCTCCGCCGGGGACACCTACTCGGTCCAGGTCTACGTCCACGTACGGCCCGGCGGTGTGGAAGGCGTCCCCGCCGGCCTGTACTACCACCATCCCGTCGAGCACGCGCTGCACCTCGTCGACCCGTCGCCGCGACTGGACCGGTCGGTGCACTTCGTCTACAACCGGCCGGTGTTCGACGGCGCGGCCTTCGAGCTCTACCTCTTCGGCACGGCCGACGCCGTCGAGCCGCTGTACGGGGCCGACTCGGAGCGCTTCCAGCTGCTGGAGGCCGGGTACCTCGGCCAGCTCCTGCTGACGGCCCAGACACCGACCGGTGTGGGCCTGTGCCCGATCGGCACACTCGCACTGGATGCCGTGCGCGAGCGTCTGGGGCTGGGCGAACGCCATCGCTTCCTGCAGGCGTTCCTCGGCGGGCCGCTCACCGGCGACCGGGCCGGTGCGGACTCCGACGGCGCGCTCGCGCTCTTCACGGGGACCCCGGCCGAGAACACCGTGGCCGGCCCGGGGGCCGTCCACGCCCGCACCGACGGGGACGGTGACCGACGGGTCGTGGTCGTCGGCGCGGCGGGACGCTTCCCCGGCGCGTGACGATCTCGGCGCCTACTGGCACAACCTCAGCCGTGGCGTGCGCTCGCTCACCGCCGTCCCCGAGGGACGCAGGGCGCAGTTCACCGACGCCGCACCCGCCGGTGGCTACCTCGCCGACATCGACACCTTCGACAGCCTCCTCTTCCGGGTCGCCCCGGCGGAGGCAGCCGCGCTGGATCCGCAACATGCGGCTGCTCCTGCTCGCCGTCTGGGAGTGTCTCGACGACGCGGGCCACACACCGGCGTCTCTGGTCCGGGCGGGCCGGGTGGGCGTCTTCCTGGGCGCCATGTGGCAGGACTACCAGCACGTCGGTGCCGACCGTGCCAGGGCCGGCGAGCCGGCGGCCATCTCCGCCACCGCGTCGGTGTCGGCGAACAGGCTCTCCCACTTCCTCGGCTTCGAGGGGCCGAGTCTGGCCGTCGACACGTCCTGCTCCTCGTCGCTGACCGCCTTCCACCTGGCGGTGGAGAGCCTGCGCCGCGGCGAGTGCGAGTCGGCGGTGGTCGCGGCGGCCAACCTGTTCACCCACCCCTACCATGTGCGCCTGCTGGCCGACCTCGGCCTGCTGGCCGACCGGCTGCCACCGGGGCCTTCGACGACAGCGCGCCCGGCTGGTCGCCGGGGCGAGGGGCCGTCGCCGCCGTCCTGCTGCGCACCGCGCCCGCCGCCGACCGCGACGGGGACACGCCCGTAGCGGTGGTCGAAGCCACCCGCTCCGGCCATCTGGGCGGGGCGGGCCGGTTCGCCACCCCGCAGGCGGCCGCGCTGGAGCGGACCGTGCGGGACACCCTTGCCGCCGCCGGCGTCGCGCCCGCCGACGTGGACTACGTGGAGTGCGCGGCTGCCGGCGCCCTGCTCGCCGACGCGGCGGAGATCGAGGCGCTGGGAGAGGTCTTCGACGATCCCTCACGCCCGGTGCCCGTGGGCACCGTCAAGCCGAACATCGGGCATCTGGAAGCGGCCGCCGGTCTGTCCCAACTCGTCAAGGTGCTGCTGCAGTTCCGCCACGGCCAGACGGCACCCACCCTGTTCGGCGGGACGGCCGGAGCCGAGTGGCCCAAGGGACTGTGCCGATCGGACCACCTCGCCTTCTGGCCGGGCGGGGAACCCGCGCGTGCGCTGGTCAACGCGGTGGGCGCGACCGGATCGTACGGCCATGCCCTGCTGCGTTCCGCCGTGTCGCCGCACGGCGGCACGGCGGGGGACACGGGCGAACGGTATGCCTTTCCGCTCTCCGCGCAGACCGATGCCGGACTCGCGGCACTGGCCCGACGACTGCACCGGCATCTGGAGACGGACCGGCCGGCTCCGCGGGACGTCGCCTTCACCCTGCAGTCCGGCCGCCGCCACCTCGAACGCCGGGCGGTGGTCGAAGCCGCGACCCTCGGCGAACTGTGCGCCGCCCTGGCCGCCCTCGGCCGGGGCGAGCCGGTTCCTGCTGTCGGTGACCCGCTGCTCAGGGACTGGCTGTCCGGGCGCGCAGCGGCATTGGCCGCGCCCCGCCGCGCCCGCCGGATCCCCCTCCCGAACGAGCCCTTCCGCCCTGCCCGTCACCGTCTGGACGCCGCGCCGGACGTGACGGCGTCCGTGCCGGGGCCCGTGACCGCGACCGCCTCCGTGCCGGGCGGGCCCGGCCCCGCCACGCTGGAGCACCTGATCGCGGTGTACGCACAGGTGTCCGGCGTGCCCGTGGACCGGCTCGATCCCGATGCGCCGCTGGAGGACTACGGGCTCTCGTCGGCCCAGATCGTGCAGATCACCGCGCGCCTGACCGAGGACCTCGGCAGGGACGTGCCCAGCACGCTCTTCTTCGCCCACCGCACCCTGGCGGGCGTCGCGGGCGAGCTCGACGCGCCTTCCCCCGCGTCCCGTACCGCCACCGGGACTGCCGCGCCGGCCACGGTGTCCCGTACCGCCGACGGGGCCGCGCCCCCGGCCGGAGACGGACGGATCGCGGTGGTGGGCATCGCCGGCCGCTACCCGCAGGCCGGGAACGTCGAGGAACTCTGGCAGCACCTGCTCGCCGGACGGGACCTCGTCACCCCGCTGCCCGAGGGCCGCCGGGGCACCCAGCCGGTCGGCGCCGAGCCGCCGACCGGCGGATTCCTCGACGAGGTCGCGGGCTTCGACCCGCTGTTCTTCGGCATCACGCCACGCGACGCCGCCGCCATGGATCCGCAGGAGCGACTGTTCCTGCAGACCGCCTGGCACACCCTGGAGGACGCCGGCTGGACCCGGGCCGTACTGCGCGAGCGCCACGGCGGGCGGGTCGGCGTGTTCGTCGGCTCGATGTACAACGAGTACCCGTTCTACGGGCTGAACGGGCCCCGGCCGGTCGGTTCCGCGATCGCCGGGATCGCCAACCGGGTGTCCTACTTCCTGGACCTGAGCGGCCCGAGCATGACCGTGGACACCATGTGCTCGTCGTCGTTGACCGCCGTCCACCTCGCCGTGTCCGCGCTGCGCGGCGGTGAGTGCGAGGCGGCCCTCGTGGGCGGCGTCAACCTGTCCCTGCACCCCAACAAGTTCGCCGCCCTGGACGAGTTGGGGATGGCCTCCACCGACCACCGCTGCCGCAGCTTCGGCGACGGGCGGCGACGGGTTCGTACCGGGGGAGGGCGTGGGCGCGGTACTGCTCAAGCCGCTGGCCAGGGCCCTCGCGGACGGCGACCGGATCCACGCGGTGGTGCGCGGCACCGCCGTCAACCACGACGGCCGGACCAACGGCTACACCGTGCCCAATCCGCTGGCACAGGCGGATCTCGTCGCCCGGGCACTGCGGGACGCCGGTGTCGGCCCGGACGGGATCGGCTACGTGGAGGCGCACGGCACCGGTACGTCGCTCGGCGACCCCGTCGAGGTCGACGGCCTGCGCCGGGTGTTCGGCGACGCCCTGCGGGACGGCGGACGGCAGTGGCCCATCGGATCGGTCAAGTCGAACATCGGCCACCTGGAGGCCGCGGCCGGCATCGCCGGACTGACCAAGACGGTCCTCCAGTTCCGGCACGGCATCCTCGCGCCGTCCCTGCACGCACGGGAACTCAACCCCGGGATCGACTGGGAGAACGGCCCGTTCCGTGTGCAGCGCGAGGCCGGGCCCTGGCCGGCCGGCACACCCCGCCGGGCGGGCATCAGCTCCTTCGGGGCGGGCGGCACCAACGCGCTCATCGCTCGTCGAGGCCCCGCCGGAGCGCCCGGCCGCCGAGCCGGCTCCCGAACAGGCCGCCGAGCCCCAGCTGATCGTGCTGTCGGCCCGGACCGAGAAGCAGCTGGACCAACTGGCCGAGCGCTGGCGGGACATGCTGCGCACCCGTCCGGCGCCGCTGGCGGACCTCGCCCGCACCGCGCAGCTCGGCCGGGAACCCATGCGTGAACGGCTGGCCGTCGTCGTACGGGACACGGCCCGGCACGCCGATGTGCTCGACCGCCGCCTCGCGGGCGACACCTCGGCCGTCGTACGGGGCCGGGCGGCACCACGCCCGGCGCGCCCGCTTCGCCGGACCTGCCGCTCGACGCCCTGGCCCGTCACTGGGCAGGCGGAGGCGACGTGGACTGGGCCCGGCTGCACCCCGGCCCGCGCCGGCCCGCCGTCGACCTTCCGGGCTACCCGTTCGCCACGGTGCACTGCTGGCCGGAGCTGCCCGCGGCGGCGGACCCCGGTGCGGCCGGGCCGCCGGATGCCGGCCAGCCGGCACCGGTCGAGCACGGACCTGACGGGACGCCGGCCGCCGGTCCGCCCGCCGCGCC
>RHMC01000193.1 GCA_003719395.1 Streptomyces altiplanensis | reverse complement strand
CCCGCCGTACGGCACCCCGCCCGCCGTACGGCACCCCGCCCCCGCCCTACAGCGGCGGCGCCGCCGACCCGCTCGCCGGGATGCCGCCGCTCGCCCCCCCTCGGCAAGCGCGTCGCGGCCCGCATCATCGACGCACTCGTCGTCGGCGTTCCGCTGGCCCTCGTCGGCTGGCTGCTCGGCATGTTCGACAGCTACAACAGCGACGACTGGGACGAGGTCTCCACCCAGGTGTCCGGCGGCAAGTCGCTCGTCTGGCAGCTCGTCTCGATGGTCGTGTACATCGGCTACGACACCTACATGACGGCCAAGGACGGCCGGACCGTCGGCAAGCGGCTGATGAACCTGCGCGTCGCGATGCTCAACAGCGGCACGACCCCGCAGACCAACGCGTCACTGCTGCGAGCCGTGGTCCTGTGGGCGCCGGCTCTGATCTGCTGCTTCTGCCTGTGGTGGCTGATCAACCTGGTGATGATCATGGTCGACAAGCCCTACAGGCAGGGGCTCCACGACAAGGCGGCCAAGACCGTGGTGGTCTCAACCGCGTAGCGAGTGCCCGCCGACCGCCGAGTGCGCCCGGGGTGTGTGGTCCACGGCGCCGGGGGCCGCTTCCGTCGCGGTCGCGGTCGCGTCGCTCGTACGGGGTGCCGTGCGCACCGTCTTCAAGGCCGGCGCGGTCAGTGCGACCAGCACGCCCAGCGCGAGCGCCGCGAGGGCGACGACCGCGGCGCCGATGCCCGACGCCGTGCGGGACAGCAGCAGCATGGCGAGGGTCGAGAAGACGACGGTGGCTGAGCCGTAGGCGAACTGTGCGGCAGTCGGACGCGGCATGGCGGTATCCGTCCTCGGAGCAGCGGTAGGGGTTTCTCGGCCGGGTCGCACTTCAGGAGACTCTACGAGGGTGAGTGCCCGCACGGAACCGGCAGTAAGCGTGACCTAACCCACGGTGCCGGTGCATCGGGGGCGCACGGAGTCATTCCGCATTCCACCAGGTGGGATCGGCGCGCCCTCGAAGAAGGTTCATGACCGATCGGAAGTGTCCGGTATCCGGAACCGAACGTCTGCATAGTGCACTTGAGCTGTTCAAGTCAAGATCTGTCTTTTCTTCGGCAACTCCGGTCGAATGTCGTCACTTGTGACGCGTGCCGCGCTCGGAACCCCTCACCCTCTTCCGTGCTGACGCGGCCGCAGGGGAGGACATCATCAAGTGAGCACCAACAGAAGGCGGATCAGAGCCGCCGCCATTGTCGTGGCCATGGCCACGACCGCCGCGACGGCATCCGCGTTCGCCACCGCTCAGGCCGACGACAAGTCGCCGACCGCGGCCGGCATCGAGCGCCGCGACCCGGCGCCCGCCAAGGGGCATGTCGAGCACGACCTCGAAGGTCCGTTCAGCGAGCAGCAGGCGCAGGAGCGCGAAGCGGCGCTCGAACAGGTCCTCTCGGGCGACGCCACGGTGCACAAGCGTGGCGGCTCCAAGGTCGTGAAGCTCGACAAGGGGAAGTACGTCGAGCTGGGCCGGGAGAAGACCGACAAGATCTTCACGATCCTGGTGGAGTTCGGCGACAAGGTCGACGACACCACCCTGTTCGACCCGGACGGCAGCGGCCCCAAGCCGCCCGTGAAGAAGTACGGCGGCGAAGCCGGCCCGGCGCACAACGAGATAGCCGAGCCGGACCGCGGCGAGGACAACTCCACGGCCTGGCAGAAGGACTACGACCGGAAGCACTTCCAGGACCTGTACTTCGGCGAGGGCAAGGGCAAGGACTCCCTCAAGACGTACTACGAGAAGACCTCCTCCGGCCGCTACTCGGTCGAGGGCGAGGTCTCCGACTGGGTCAAGGTCGACTACAACGAGGCCCGTTACGGCTCCAACTACTGCGGCGACAGCAACTGCGCCAACGTGTGGGACACCGTCCGCGACGGTGTGACCGCCTGGGCCGCCGACCAGAAGGCCAAGGGCAAGACGGACGCCGAGATCAAGGCGCAGCTCGCCGGTTACGACCAGTGGGACCGCTACGACTTCGACGCCGACGGCGACTTCAACGAGTCCGACGGCTACATCGACCACTTCCAGATCGTCCACGCGGGAGGACGAGTCGGCGGGCGGCGGCGCCCAGGGCGAGAACGCCCTGTGGGCGCACCGCTGGTACGCGTACGGCACGGACGCAGGCAAGACCGGCCCGGCGAACAACCCGGCCGGCGGCACCGAGATCGGCAGGACCGGCATCTGGGTCGGCGACTACACCATGCAGCCGGAGAACGGCGGCCTCGGCGTCTTCGCCCACGAGTACGGCCACGACCTGGGCCTGCCCGACCTGTACGACACCTCGGGCAGGGGCGAGAACGGCGTCGGCTTCTGGTCGCTGATGTCGGCCGGCTCCTGGCTCGGCAAGGGCAAGAACGAGATCGGCGACCTGCCCGGCGACATGACCGCCTGGGACAAGCTCCAGCTGGGCTGGCTCGACTACGACAAGGCCAGGGCCGCGACGAAGTCGACCCACAAGCTGGGTGTCTCGGCGTACAACACCAAGAACCCGCAGGCGCTCGTCGTCGAGCTGCCCAAGAAGTCCGTCACCACCCCTGTCGTGAAGCCCGCCGAGGGCTCCAAGCAGTGGTGGAGCGGCATGGGCGACGACCTCAAGAACACCCTGACCCGCTCCGTCGACCTCACCGGCAAGGCCAAGGCCGAGCTGTCGCTCCAGGGCTGGTGGGACATCGAGGCCGAGTACGACTGGCTGTACGCCGAGGTCTCCACCGACGCGGGCAGGACGTGGACCGCCGTCGACGGCACGGCCGACGGCACGGCGCTCGCGCGCGACGCCGCCGGCAGCCCGGGGCTGACCGGCGAGGGCGGCGCGCACAAGAAGCTCGTCTTCCCGCTGGACGCCTACGCGGGCAAGAAGATCGACCTGCGCTTCCGCTACCAGACGGACGGCGGCGCGGGCGGCAAGGGCTCGCCGCCGACGCGATCACGGTGAGCGCCGACGGCGCCGCCCTCTTCACGGACAACGCCGAGGGCGACGACAACGGCTGGACCGCCAAGGGCTTCTCGCGCGTCGGCGAGTCCTTCACCGAGGACTACGCCCAGTACTACCTGGCCGAGAACCGTCAGTACGTGTCGTACGACAGGACGCTCGCGGTCGGCCCGTACAACTTCGGCTTCGCCGGGACCCGTCCCAGCTGGGTCGAGCACTACCCGTACCAGAACGGCCTGCTGATCTGGCAGTGGGACACCTCGCAGAAGGACAACAACACCAGTGCCCACCCGGGCAAGGGACTGATCCTTCCGGTCGACGCGCACGCCGAGCCGCTGAAGTGGGCGGACGGCAAGCTCCTGCGGAACAAGATCCAGTCCTTCGACTCCACCTTCAGCCGCTACCGCACGGACGGCTTCACGCTGCACAACGCGGACGTGCCGCTGAAGCTGGCCTCGCGCAAGGGCGTCTCGTCCTTCGACGACCGCAAGGGGACGTACTGGTACGAGGAGAACCCGACCGGTGGGGTGAAGGTCACTGACACCAACACCAGGATCTCGATCGCCGGCGAGCCCAAGAACGGCTCGACGATCACCGTGAAGGTCGGTCCTTCGACCAAGTAATTCGTATAACTGCAGGTCAGGACATGATCGGCCGTCGCCCTCTAGCGGGCGGCGGCGATCACGTTTAGATGCCTCTTGCCCGGCTCTTATTGACGCGACGTCTTATGGGGGATTGATCGGCATGTCCGGTGGAGGTTTCGTACGGCTGCCCGGCGGCAGTGTGGTGGTCGCTCTCACCCTGCCCAGCCCGGTGGCCGACGGCCACAAGGTCCGCGTCCTGGTCCATTCCGTGAACCGGGCCCGCGCCCTGACGCGGCTGCGCAACCTCGGCCTGCGGGCGGTCTACCTGCGGGGCAACGCCCACCCGCCGACGCCGGACGAGATCACGGCGGTCCTGCACCACCCCGACGGCCTGCTGTGGCGCACGGCGCCGCAGGAGACCGTGGAGCTCTGGCACCCCATACGGGCCCTGCTCAGACCCGTACGCCCGGCCTGAGCCCGGTCCGGCCCCGCACGGGCGGGGGAGCGGGGAAGGCGGCCGCCCTAGACCACCGGTTTGCCCGACAGCTCCACGCCCGCCCCGCGCATCTCCTCCAGCGCGCGCTCCGTCGTCGCCTCCGCCACGCCGGCCGTCAGGTCGAGCAGCACGTGCGTGGTGAAGCCCTCGCGGACCGCGTCCAGGGCCGTGGCCCGTACGCAGTGGTCCGTGGCGATGCCGACGACGTCGACCTCGGTGACACCGCGCTCCCGCAGCCAGTCGGCCAGCGGGACGCCGTTCTCGTCGGCGCCTTCGAAGCCGCTGTACGCCGCCGCGTGGGCGCCCTTGTCGAACACGGCGGCGATGGCGCCCGAAGCGACGGCCGGCGCGAAGTTCGGGTGGAAGCCCACGCCCTCCGTACCGGCGACGCAGTGCACCGGCCAGGAGCGGACGTAGTCCGGGCTGGGGGAGAAGTGGTCCCCGGGGTCGACATGGTGGTCGCGGGTGGCCACGACGTGGCGGTAGCCGGCCGGGGCCTGGCCGATCAGGTCGGTGATGGCGGCGGCGACGTCGGCGCCGCCCTCCACCGGGAGGCTGCCGCCCTCGCAGAAGTCGTTCTGAACGTCCACGACGATCAAGGCGCGGTGCATGGCGGGGCCCTTCGGTGGGGATCGGCGGCGGGTGTCCGCTGTGAAGTGATGGTTCGAGAGTAGGGATTTCAACGGCCTTGTGGCAGGGGGCCTTTGGCTTCCGGAAGGCCGGCGGCGCCGCCGGCGGCCCGCCCTCTGGCCTTCCGCTTCCCTCTCACCCGGCGTTCATGCGTACTCGGTGGGGATCACCGGCTCGCCCCTCGACAGCTGCACCGCCGACATCGGCAGGGCCCCGCGTGCGGCGATGTGCCGTTCCCGTACGTCGTCGAGCGGCTCGCGCGCCACGACCTCGCCGCCCTTGACCAGCTCGACCTGGAGCTCCCGGCCGGCCAGCTCGGCCGGCAGGGGCCCGGTGCCGACGACCTCCGCTCCTCGACGCCGTGCGTGTCCGGCCGGCGCGCGGCCCACTTGCGGCCGCCGATCGAGGCCTTCCCGCCCAGCGACTTCTTCGCCACCGGCCGCAGCGGTGCCTTCGGGTCCGCCGAGTCGGCGCGGGCGACCAGCTTGTAGACCATGGAGGCGGTGGGGTGCCCGCTGCCGGTGACCAGCTGCGTGCCCACGCCGTACGCGTCCACCGGAGCCGCCGCCAGTGAGGCGATGGCGTACTCGTCGAGGTCGCTCGTCACCACGATCCTCGTCCCGGTGGCGCCCAGCTCGTCCAGCTGCCGGCGCACCCGGTGCGCGACCAGCAGCAGGTCGCCCGAGTCGATGCGGACCGCGCCGAGCCCCGTCCCCGCCACCTCGACGGCGGTGCGGACCGCCTCGGCGACGTCGTACGTGTCGACCAGCAGCGTCGTCCCGCTGCCGAGGGAGGCGACCTGCGCCTGGAAGGCGCCGCGCTCGCTGTCGTGCAGCAGGGTGAAGGCGTGCGCGCTGGTGCCGACGGTGGGGATGCTGTACCGGAAGCCGGCCGCGAGGTCCGAGGTGGAGGAGAAGCCGCCGACGTAGGCGGCGCGCGCCGACGCGACGGCGGACAGCTCGTGCGTACGCCGGGCGGCCCATCTCGATCAGCGGCCGGTCGCCCGCGGCGGCGGCCATCCGGGAGGCGGCGGCCGCGATGGCCGAGTCGTGGTTGAGGATCGAGAGGATCACGGTTTCGAGCAGCACGCACTCGGCGAAGCTGCCCTCGACCCGCAGGATCGGGGAGCCCGGGAAGTAGACCTCGCCCTCCGGATAGCCCCAGATGTCGCCCGTGAAGCGGTACGAGGCGAGCCACTCCAGCGTCGGTTCGTCGACGATCGCGCGCTCCCGCAGGAAGCCCAGCACGCCCGCGTCGAAGCGGAAGTTCTCCACGGCGTCCAGAACGCGCCCGGTGCCCGCCACGACGCCGTAGCGTCGCCCCTCGGGCAGTCTGCGGGTGAAGACCTCGAAGACCGAGCGGCGGTCGGCAGTGCCGGCCCTGAGGGCGGCCTGCACCATGGTGAACTCGTACTGGTCGGTGAAGAGCGCTGTCGACGGCACGTCCACCGGCAGCCCAAGGTCCGCAGTGTTCATGAGGGGATGCTACCCCCTAATCTCGTCAGAGTGACGATTTCTGGGCAGCCGTTTGTGCGGCGCCCGTCGGCGGGTGGCACCATGGGACGAGTGAGTACGGCTCCCGCAGAGATCGAACGCCCAGAGACGACCGAGAACACCTCCGCCGTCCCCGAACCCGATGTTCCCTGGGTGACGCTGGTCCACAACGACCCCGTCAATCTCATGAGCTATGTCGCGTACGTCTTCCAGACCTATTTCGGCTATTCCAAGGACAAGGCGCACAAGCTGATGCTCGACGTCCACCACAAGGGCCGCGCCGTCGTCTCCAGCGGCAGCCGCGAGGAGATGGAGCGCGACGTGCAGGCGATGCACGGCTACGGGCTCTGGGCGACGCTCACGCAGGACCGCGGCTGATGGCCGGGCTCTTCGAGGAGATTCCGGGCGGCGGCGCGGCCGTCGCGCTCGACGGGGTCGAGATCTCGATCCTGCGCAGCCTGGCCGTACAGCTGCTGGAGCTGGTCGGACCCGGCGAGCAGCCCGCGGCGGGCGAGGACCCGCTGGCCGCGCTGTTCGCCGAGGGGCCGAGCGAGGCGCCGGCCGATCCCGCGCTGGCGCGGCTCTTCCCCGACGCGTACGGCGACCCGCAGGCCGGGCCCGGCGAGGAGGACGAGCGCCGGGTGCGGGCCGATTCGGCCGAATTCAGGCGCTTCACGGAGAACGACCTGCGGACGCGCAAGCGCGAGGACGCCCTCGCGGTCGTACGCAGCCTCGACGCACTGGCCGCCACCGGCGAGGACGGCGTCGTGCTGAAGCTGACGGGGGACGAATGCCGGCGCTGGCTCGGCACGCTCAACGACCTGCGGCTGACCATCGGCACCCGCCTGGAGGTCACCGACGAGGACGAGGACGGCGAGCTCTACCGGCTGCCGGACTCCGACCCGCGCAAGCCGATGGTGATGGCTTATCTGTGGCTCGGCGCGCTCCAGGAAAGCCTCGTGGAAACTCTTATGCCCTGACCTGTCCGGACATGTCGATCATGACGTTCGCTCAACGGACACTCAAATCCGAATAACGATCGCATTAACGCCTGGGGTTCCTTTGCCACCCCAGCGTTATTTGTCCTATTTTCCCTGCGGTGTGCGCCACATGGGGCGCAGTGGATCACTGGTGCGGGCGTGATAAATCTTCACGACCGCCCGGAGACGCCACCCCTGTCTCCGGGGGCGCTGACGTCGGCTGACCGCCGACACGCACTCCATTCCACATCCGGGGGCCTGGCCCCTCAAAGGATCGTCACAGTCGATCCGAGCCGCTCAAGGCCGGATCGGCATGGAGAAAGGCGCGACACACCATGACCTCAGTGCAGGTCGACCAGCAGAACGACGGCAGTGAGGCCGAGGGCGCCCCATCCGCCGAGGGATACCAGCGCGGACTCGGTGCCCGCCAGATCCAGATGATCGCGATCGGCGGCGCCATCGGCACCGGCCTCTTCCTCGGCGCCGGCAAGGGCATCTCCATCGCGGGCCCCAGCCTGATCCTGGCCTACGCCATGGCCGGCCTGGTCATCTTCTTCATCATGCGGGCGCTCGGCGAGCTCCTCATGTACCGCCCGGTCTCCGGCTCCTTCTCGGAGTACGCCCGCGAGTTCGTCGGCCCCTTCGCGGGCTTCGTGACGGGCTGGACGTACTGGCTCTTCTGGGTCGTCACCGGCATCACCGAAGTCACCGCGGCCTCCGAGTACATGCAGTACTGGACCAAGGGCACGGACGGCTGGACCGATCAGCCGCAGTGGGTCTTCGCCCTGGTCTTCACGGTCCTCCTCTTCTGCGTGAACCTGATCTCTGTGAAGCTCTTCGGCGAGCTGGAGTTCTGGTTCTCGATGATCAAGGTGACCGCGATCGTCGGCATGATCCTGATCTGCGCCGGCATCCTCACCATCGGCTTCTCCGACGCCGGCGACACCGCCTCGGTGACCATGCTCTGGGACCAGGGCGGCTTCTTCCCCAACGGCATCGGCCAGACCCTGATGACCCTCCAGCTGGTCATGTTCGCCTTCCTCGCCGTCGAGCTGGTCGGCGTCACCGCGGGCGAGGCCAAGGACCCGAAGACGGTCCTGCCCAAGGCCATCAACACCGTCCCGTGGCGCATCGCCGTCTTCTACGTCGGCGCGCTGATCATGATCCTGTCGGTCGTCCCGTGGACCCACTTCCAGCCGGGCGTCTCGCCGTTCGTGGCGGCCTTCGAGAAGATGGGCCTCGGCGTCGGCGCGGCCATCGTCAACTTCGTGGTCCTCACCGCCGCCCTGTCCTCCTGCAACTCGGGCATGTACTCCACCGGCCGCATGCTGCGCGACCTCGCGCTCAACGGCCAGGGCCCGAAGTTCTTCACCAAGCTGACCAAGAACGGCCTGCCCCTCGTGGGCACGTCCTTCTCCGCCGCCCTGATGCTGGTCGGCGTGTGGATCAACTACCAGTGGCCGGGCGAGGCGTTCAACTACGTCGTCTCCTTCGCGACCATCTCCGGCATGTGGGCCTGGATCATGATCCTCGTCAGCCACATCCGCTACCGGGCCAAGTCCGACCGCGGCGAACTGCCGAAGTCCTCCTTCCGGGCCCCGGGAGCGCCGTACACCAGCTGGTTCGCACTCCTCTTCATCGGCATGGTCATCGTCATGATGGGCATCGACGAGGGCGCGCGGATCTCGCTGTACTGCGCGCCGCTGTGGGCGCTGCTGCTCGGCGTCTCGTGGCTGGTCCTGAAGAAGCGCGACACCGCGCAGAGCGTCCCGCCCAAGGCCTGACCTCTCCCCGGTCCAGCATGCGGTCCCGTCCGTACCACTCCTCGGTACGGGCGGGACCCTCTGCTTATCCTGGGCCCATGCTGACCATTTCCCAGGCCCTGTACGACCAGATCGTCGCGCACGCCCGCGCCGACCACCCCGACGAGGCCTGCGGCGTGGTCGCGGGCCCGGCCGGCTCCGGGCGCCCCGAGCGCTTCATCCCGATGCTGAACGCCGCCCGCTCGCCCACGTTCTACGAGTTCGACTCCTCGGATCTGCTCAAGCTCTACCGCGACATGGACGACCGGGACGAGGAGCCCGT
Organism: Streptomyces altiplanensis; assembly: GCA_003719395.1. Taxonomy (GTDB): domain Bacteria; phylum Actinomycetota; class Actinomycetes; order Streptomycetales; family Streptomycetaceae; genus Streptomyces; species Streptomyces altiplanensis. The sequence continues at coordinate 1,962 of RHMC01000193.1, read as the reverse complement.
GGTCATCTACCACTCGCACACCGCCACCGAGGCGTACCCCTCGCGCACGGACGTCAGCTACGCGAACGAGCCCGGCGCCCACTACGTCCTGGTCTCCACCGCCGACAAGGACGGCGCCGGCCCCTTCCAGTTCCGTTCGTTCCGCATCGTGGACGGCGTGATCACGGAGGAAGACGTCAAGGTCGAGGCGTAACCGCCGCCGGCCGCGGCCGTACTGCGAAAGCGTGCGGCGTACGCGGACGGGGTCACCCCGAAGTGCCGGGCGAAGGCCCGGCGCAGGCTCTCGTCGCTGCCGATGCCACTGCGCGCGGCCGCCCCGGTGACCCGGCCCCGTTCTCCAGCAGGATGCGCGCCGCCTCCAGCCGTACGCCCTCCACGAACCCGGCGGGCGAGGTGCCCGTCCGGTCCCGGAACAACCGCGTCAGATGACGCGTGCTGACCCCCGCCCGGCGGGCCATCGCCCGCAGGCTGTGGTCGGCCGCCGGATCGGCGACGACGCCGTCCAGCAGCGGACGCACCACCGGATCACGGGTCGGCGGCGTGCGGGACGCGGCGGAGAACTGCGACTGACCGCCGGGCCGCTGGAGGAACACCACCAGGTCACGCGCGACGCGCCGGGCCTCCTCCGGCCCCAGGTCCTGCTCCACCATCGCCAGGCACACGTCTATGCCCGCCGTCACCCCGGCCGAGGTGAGGACCGGGCCGTCCTGGACGTGGATGGCGTCCGGCGTGACCGCGACCTCCGGGAAGCGCCGGGCCAGCTCGGCCGCGTACTCCCAGTGCGTCGTCGCCCGCCGCCCGGCGAGCTGCCCCGCCGCGGCGAGCGCGAACGCGCCCGTGCACACGGCGGCCACCCGCCGCGACACCCCCGCCAGCGCGGCGACCTGGCCGAGCGGCCCCGGCGTACGGAGGAAAGCGTCCACATCGGCGGCCCCCGGCACGACGAGGGTGTCCGCACGGTCCACACCGGCGGCGGCGACGTCCGCGCCGATCCGCAGACCGGTGGACGTGGTCACGTCCCGCCCGTCCGGAGTGCAGACCCGCACGGTGTACGCCCCGGTCTGGCGCGCGGCCGTCGTGAAGACCTCCAGAGGAGCCGAGACGTCCATCAGCCGTACGCCGTCGAAGGCGAACACCACCACAGAGTGAGTCATCCCGCGAGGCTAAGCGGTGCGTGTCCCGATCTGTGGGAACCGTGTCCCCACGGACATGGCACCGGCACACGCCCCGGGCGCAAGCTGAACCCATGAACACAGCAGCCGGAATCACCGTCCCCGACACCGGGCTCGCCACCGCCGCCACCGAACTCGTCCGCGACACGGCGACCGAGCTGATCTACGACCACTCCCGCAGGGTGTTCTGGTTCGGCAGCCTCCAGGGGCGCAGGCGCGGCCTGAGCTTCGACCCCGAACTCCTCTACATCGGCGCCATGTTCCACGACCTCGGCCTCGGCGAACAGCACCGCGCCAGCGCCGCCGCTTCGAGGTCGACAGCGCCGACGAGGCCCGCCGCTTCCTCCAGAGCCACGGCGTCCCCGAGGACAGCATCCGCCGCGTCTGGACCGCCATCGCCCTGCACACGACCCCCGGCATCCCCCAGTTCATGGAGCCGGAAGTCGCCCTCGTCACCGCCGGGGTGGAGTACGACGTACTCGGTATCGGCTACGACGACATCAGCGCCGACGACCGCGCCGCGGTCACCGCCCTGCACCCGCGCCCCGACTTCAAGAAGCGCATCCTCGCGGCGTTCACCGAAGGCATCGCCCCCAAGCCGGACACCGCCTTCGGCAACGTCAAGGCCGACGTGCTGGAGCACTTCGTGCCCGGATACGAGCGCGGTGACTTCGTCGAGACCATCCAGAACTCGGCCTGGCCCGAGTAGGACCCGCGAGATCCCCGGGGGCGGCCCGAGGAAAGCCCGACGGAGGCCCGACGGGAGACCGTGCGCGCCCGCCGCCCGCCG
>RHMC01000192.1 GCA_003719395.1 Streptomyces altiplanensis | reverse complement strand
CGGGAGGGGACGTGCCGGGGCGCTCCCCGCAGGGCGCCGAACACAACCACCCCGAAGCAGAACCCCGTACCCGAACGTTCGCACCCGAGGAGACGCCCCGGCACGGCACCGACCCCCACGCCCCCGCAACCGCCGCCCCCCAGAAGCACCGCACCGCACTCGTACGCCGTCGCGCACCGCACCCCGCCAAGCCGACTCCCGCAGCAGCCGCAGCCCGTTCAGCCCCACCAGTACGGTCGACCCCTCGTGCCCCGCGACCCCCAACGGCAGCGGCAGGTGCCCCACCAGGTCCCAGATCACCAGCGCCCCGATGCACACCGAAGCGATGACGAGGTTCTGCACCACCAGCCGGCGCGCACGCCGCGACAGCGCGACGACAGCCGGAACCGTCGCCAGCTCGTCGCGCACCACCACCGCGTCGGCCGTCTCCAGCGCCAGGTCCGACCCGGCCCGCCCCATCGCGACCCCGGTGTGCGCGGCGGCCAGGGCCGGCGCGTCGTTGACCCCGTCACCAGACGACCAGCACCTTCTCGCCCGCCGACTCCCACTCCCGTACGGCGGCGGCCTTGTCCTGCGGCAACAGCCCGGCCCGTACCCGCGTGATGCCGACCTCACCGGCGAGCTTCCCGGCGGCGCGTTTGTGTCGCCGGTCAGCAGCACGGGCGCCGACCCGGTCAGCCGCCCGAGCGCGGCAACCGCCTCGCCCGCCCCGGCGCGCACCCGGTCCTCCACCGCGAGCACCCCGACCGGAACCCCCTCGACCAGCACCACCACGGCCGTGTGCCCCGCACCCTCCACCTCGGCCACGATCACCCCGGCTCCACCACGCACCGCACCCGCGCCACGCACCGCATCCGCGCCCGCACTCGCGTCCGCACCACCCAGCAGCGCCGCCGGGCTCCCCACCCGGACCTCCCGGCCACCGACGACCGCCCGCACCCCGCGTCCCGGCGCCGAGGAGAAGTCCTCGGCCGGATCGAGGCGCAGGCCGCGCTCCACCGCCAGGGAGACCACCGCCCGCGCGAGGGGATGCTCGCTGGGGTACTCGGCGGAGGCCGCCAGCGCCAGCACCTCGTCCTCCCCCCACGCACCGGCAGCCACCGGCACCCGCACCCCGGCGACCCGCGGCGAACCCTCCGTCAGCGTGCCGGTCTTGTCCAGCGCCACCCGCGTGACCTCGCCCAACCGCTCCATCACCACAGCGGACTTGACCAGCACCCCGTGCCGTCCGGCGTTGGCGATGGCGGACAGCAACGGCGGCATGGTCGCCAGCACCACCGCGCACGGCGAGGCGACGATCATGAACGTCATGGCCCGCAGCAGCGTCCCCTCGAAGTCCGCCCCGAACGCCAGCGGCACCCCGAACAGCGCCAGCGTGGCGACGACGACACCCACCGAGTAACGCTGCTCGACCTTCTCGATGAACAGCTGCGTCGGCGCCTTGGTCCCGCTCGCCTCCTCGACCATCTCCACGATGCGGGCGATGACCGACGCGGAGGCGTCCTTGTCCACCCGTACCCGCAGCGCCCCGGTGCCGTTGAGGGTGCCCGCGAAGACCTCGTCGCCCGCCTTCTTGGTCACCGGCAGCGGCTCCCCGGTGATGGTCGCCTGGTCCACCTCACCGGCGCCGGCGACGACCGTACCGTCGGCGGGCAGCCGCTCACCCGGCCGTACGAGCACCAGGTCGCCGACCCGCAACTCCCCGAGCCCCACCACCTCTTCCCCCGCGTCCTCCCCCGCGTCAGCGTCCTTCAGCCGTACGGCCGTGGCCGGGGCCAGGTCCAGCAGCCCCCGCACCGAGTCGGCCGTAGACGGGTGGCCAGCGCCTCCAGCGCCCCCGACACCGCGAAGATGACGATGAGCAGCCCCCCGTCGAGGAACTGCCCGATCGCCGCCGCCCCGATCGCGGCGACCACCATCAGCAGGTCGACGTCGAGGCTCCGCTCCTTGAGCGCCAGCAGCCCCGCCCACCCCGGCTCCCAGCCGCCGGACGCGTAACAGAGCGCGTAGAGCGGCCCCCAGGCCCACGCCGGGGCGCCGGCCAGGTCGAGCGGGAAGGCCAGCAGGAAGGCGACGGCGGACAGCGCCGCCCACCGCGCCTCCGGCAGCGCCAGCAGTCCCGTACGGCGCGAGGGGACCGGCGGGGCGGCGAACGGCCGGGCGACGGGACGGTCGCCGGCGGCCCGGCCGTCGAGTACGGGGGAAGCCATCGAAGGGCCCCTCTCACAGAGGATCGGACCGAGCGCACAGGCACGGGCGGACCTCCACACCATAACGGAACACATGAAGAGCTCTTCACTCGTTGTTCCGGATGCCCCGATACGATGGGTCCATGGGACACGGAGTCGACGCACGCGCCACACCCACGGGCCACCTGGACGCGGACGCCGCCGCCACCATCGCCGCCACGCTCCAGGCCCTGGCCACCCCGTCCCGGCTGATGATCCTGACCCGGCTGCGCCAGAGCCCGTGCGGCGTGACGGAGCTCGCCGAAGCGGTCGGGATGGAGCAGTCCGCGGTCTCCCACCAGCTCCGGCTGCTGCGCGCGCTGAGTCTGGTCACCGGTTCCCGGCAGGGCCGCCGGATCGTCTACAGCCTGTACGACAGCCACGTCGCCCAGCTCCTCGACGAGGCCGTCTACCACATCGAGCACTGCGCATCGCCGCCCGCGTCACCCCCGCGCCGACACAGTCGTAACCCCGCCCCGCCCCGCCCCGTACGCACGCGAAGAAGGCCGGCACGCACACCGCATGGCGTACGTGCCGGCCTTCACAGCCCTGCGGCCTCACGCAGGAGCGCAAGGAACGCAGAAGCGCAGTCGTTCCCTCAGCTCCCGAGCGGCAGGCCGCCGAGCGCCTGGGCGGCCTCCACGGCGTCTTCGGCACCTTCCAGCACCAGCTTCGTGGAGTCGCCTTCATTCAGGTGCCGCACGGCCTCGGTCGCAGTCCGCGGGACGGATTCGACGACAGCATCGCCCAGCTGCCCCCCGGCCATGGCCGGCGACGCCACTCCGGCAGCAATCATCGAAATCGCAATGACCGAAGCGGCCTTCATGTACTTCATTCCAGTAATCCTTTTTTGTGCTGGCGTAAACCCGCGAACCACGAATCCCACGACACTCTGACGCCGCTGTTCCATGCCACTTACACCTGGACTAACGAAGGCCCGGACGGAGAGAAACTGAAGCCCGGGGCGCTTCTTGTGATTCACCCGGTTGCCGGGATTGAAGAGGTCCGGACACGGCGATGGGGCGGGCTCCGGAGAACCCGCCCCATCGGACACGCCGGTGACCGGCGGCTCAGACCCGCGCGGCCCCGCGACGGCGGACCATCAGCACTCCGCCACCGAGCAGCGCGGCACTGATCGCGGCGGCGGCTCCGATCTCACCGGCGCCCGTGTGGGCCAGCGCCGGGGCTCCGACGACCCGGGTCTCCTTCGCAGGGGCCTCGCCGGCCGGGGTCCCGGCCGGCGGGACCTCGTGCACGGCCGGCTGGGTCCTGGGAGGCCCGTCGACGGGCGGCTTGCCGGCAGGCGGCTTGCTCCCGGGAGTCTCCTCGCCGGGCTCCGCGCTCGACCGGCGCTTCGCGGTCGGCGGCTTCGCAGCCGGCGGCTTGCTCCCGGGGTTCTCCTCGCCGGGGTCCCCGCCGACCGGCGGCTTCCCCACGGGCGGCTTCCCCACGGGCGGCTTCCCCACGGGCGGCTTCCCGACCGGCGGCTTCTCGCCCGGTGCCTCGTCGCAGGGCGGCTCCTCGCCCGGCCACCCATGACCGGGGGCCCCGCCACCGAGGTGACCGCCACCGGGGTGGCCGCCCTCGGAGTGCCCGTCACCCCGGTACCCGTGGTCCGGGTGGCCCGGGTGGTCCCTGTCCGGGTACTCGTTGTCCGAGTGCCCCTTGCCCGGGTGCCCCTTGCCGGACGAATCGCTGCCGTGGTCCCGGTAGGACGGCGGCATGTCCTTCGCGCCGTTGGCGCAGTCGTTGCCGACCGCCGGGTTGAGGGCGCCGACGGCGTCGACGGTGTTGCCGCAGATGTTCATCGGCATGTGTGCGGGGCTCTGGGCCATGTTGCCGGTCCCGACGCCGGGCGCGTTGCCGGCCCCGCCGTGTGCCTGGACATCCGCGTGAGCGTAGCCCCCGGTGATGGCGAGGACCCCGGAGGCGGCCGCCGCAGCGAAAACGCTTCTGCTCAATACCTGTCGCACTTTGCCATTCCCTGTCTTTGATGCGTGCGAGTGAGCCGATTGCCCACGCGCGATGAGGGAAGTTCGATCGGCCGGACATGTCGTCCGGACTGAGAACCACTGGCTGACGCACTCGTTATCGACCGGTCAAGTCGCCGCGCACAGCCGTCGATATCCGTAACGATCGGGCCCCGCAGAAGAAACTCGGCAAAAGGGTCTGTTTCTTTGCCGTCATCCGAAGGCTCTGTCTTCCTCGGAGACCCGCTCCTGATACGGGACCGGAGCCAGGTACCCGGCCGAATCCAGCGAGCGGTCGGTGAAGAAACGCAGCGCCAGGTCCGCGACCTCTTCGGCCTTTTCGAGTACGACCCAGTGATCGGCGTCCCGGATCATGGTGAAGCGGCTGCCCCGGATGGTCGCCGCGAAGGCGCGCTGGCGCTCCGGCGAGGTCACCGTGTCGTGCTCCCCGGTGAAGACCAGTGCCGGCACTCCGGACAGGCCGCCCGAGAAGTCCGGCCGGTCGTCGAGGGAGCGGTACAGGTAGTCCGAGGCGTGCGGGGAGTCCGTGACCACGTGGCGTACGGACCTCTTGACGTACCGGTGGGCGAGGTCTCGGCGGACGACGTACCGGTCGGGGTCGAGGCACATGAGCGTCTCCGTCACCATGGCGGCGAAGCCGTCCCTGTCCCCCGCGGCGAGCCGGTCGGCGGCCTGCCGCCAGCGGGCCCGCTGGGCGTCCGTGATGTGCGCCGGGACCCCGCCGAGGACGAGCCGGGCGATGCGCTCCGGGTCGCGCTGGGCGCAGTGGAAGGCGGGGACGGCCCCGTAGGAGAAGCCGAAGAGGTTGACGCGCGGTACGCCGAGATCGTCGATGATCCGGGTGACGGCGGCACACAGGACGTCCGCGCTGGGGCCGAGCGGCAGGGGCGCGGCGCTTCCCATGCCCGGCAGGTCCGCGGTCACGACGCTCGCGACCGGGCCCAGCCGCCTCTCCATCTGGGGCCAGCCGAGCATCCCTTGCAGCGCGCCGCCGAGGACCAGGACCGGCTCGGTGCCCGGGCCGGCCGCAGGGCCGGTCCGCTCCAGCAGACGGTAGGAGTAGCGCAGCCCGTCCACCGACAGGGAGCGGATGGTTTCCTCGGGCATGCTCCTCCTTCTCGACGTGCGGGTCCCGGCCGCGTCCCGTCCCGGCTAGCCGCGGGTGAGGACGAGCGCGGCGTTGTGCCCGCCGAAGCCGAGCGATGTCTTGACCGCGCAGTCGAACGCCGCCGGGCGGGCGGCCTTGGCGACCACCTCGACCGGGATCCGGGGGTCGAGCGATTCCAGGTTGGCTGTCGGAGGGACGAGTTGGTGTTCCAGGGCGAGCACGGTCAGGGCGGTCTCGATCCCGCCGGCCGCGCCCAGGGTGTGGCCGGTCATCGCCTTGGACGAGGTGACGAGGGGAGCCGAACCCAGCAGCCGGTGCAGCATCGTCGCCTCGATGAGGTCGTTGAACACGGTCGAGGTGCCGTGCGCGTTGACGTGGCCGACGTCGGACGGCGTGGCGCCCGCGTCCGTCAGCGCGGTGCGCAGGGCGCTTTCGATGCCCCTGCCGTCGGGGTCGGGGGCGACGGCCGCGTAGGCGTCGCTGGACGCGCCGTAACCGGCGACGCCCGCCCGGATCCGGGCGCCCCGGGCCCTGGCGTGCTCGGGGCGCTCCATGACGAGCAGGCCGGAGCCCTCACCGGCGACGAAGCCGTCGCGGTCCGCGTCGAACGGCCGGCAGGCCGACGCGGGGTCGTCGCAGCGGGTGGACAGCGCCTTCATCTGGCAGGCGCTGGCGGTCATCAGCCGCGAGCAGACCGACTCGGCGCGCCCGGTGACGACGATGTCGCAGACGCCGGCGCGCAGCATCTGGTGCGCGGTGCCGATCGCCACGGTGCCCGACGAGCAGGCGGTGGAGACCGCCATGCTCGGCCCGCGGGCGCCGAGGTCCATGCAGACGCTGCTGGCCGCCCCGTTGACCACGGTCAGCGGGGCGATCTTGGGCGAGACCCGGCGCGGGCCCTGCGTGGTCAGTACGGCGTGCTGGTCGTCGTAGAAGGGGATGCCGCCGTGGGCGGATCCGATGACGACCGCGACCCGGTCGCTGTCCCAGGCCGAGGGATCGAGGCCGGCGTCCGCGACGGCCTCGCGCGCGGCCAGTACGGCGAGCTGGGAGAAACGGTCCATCAGCCGCTGGGCCGCCACACCGAGGCGCTGCGCGGTGTCCAGGACGTCGGCGCCGATGGAGTACATGAAGTCGCAGGGCAGGCCGCGGAGTTCCTCCCGGGGGCCCACGGAGGACGGGGAGACCACACCGCGCGTGACGTTCCGCCACACCTCGCCGGTCCCCACTCCCGCCGCCGTGACCAGGCCGAGTCCCGTCACCGCCGCCGTGAAGGGCGGGTTCGCCGGCCTGGTCACCCGAGAGTCCTGCTGTGCACGAGGGCGACCAGCTCGCCCACGGTGTTCCGGGAGGTCAGCGAGACGTCCTCCAGGTCGATTTCCAGCCGGCCCTCGATGATGATGCGGAATTCTTCCAGGGCGAGTGAATCCATGCGCAATTCGTAGAGCGGGATCTCGGGGCGGACAGCCGCCGGATCGACTCCGAATTCCTGCACCATCAGCGTGCTGACGACGTCTGTCGCACTGGCCACCGGTCACTCCTCTGAGTTCGTCCGGCAACCTTTATACGCGCCCGCCCGGAAGGCTCCTCACATCGTTCGCCCGATGTAATGACGGCTAGTGCGTGCGTACGTAAATTCACTGAAACGGTGGAGTTCAGTGCACGTGCGGTCCGCCGGCCGACCGCGGCCTGCCCCGCGGGACGAGGGCCTGGGCGACGGCCGCGCTCGCGGCGGCGGCGAGCGCGCAGACGGTGAACGCGTCGGTGAACGCGTCGGTGGGAGCGGGCCCGGACGAGGCGGCGCCGACGCCGATACCGGCCGCGGCGACGGTGGACACGACCGCCACCCCGATCGAGCCGCCCACCTCGTGGAAGGTGTTGACGACTCCCGAGGCGAGGCCCGCCTCGTGGTGTTCCACCATGGCCAGCGCGGTCGTGGTGGCGGTGACGAAGACCGCGCCGATACCGAAGGAGGCGACGACGAGGCCGGGGAGGAAGGCGGCGTACACGCTGCTGCCGGCGGTGAGCCGGGTCAGGGGAACGAGTCCGGCGGCCGCGACCGCCATGCCGGCCACCGCGGTCGTACGGCTGCCGATGCCGGTGACGAGGCGGGATCCGAGGTGGGCGCCGGCGCCGACCGCCACGGCCACCGGCAGGAACACCAGGCCGGTCCGCAACGGGCCGAGGCCGCGGGCGTGCTGGAGGTAGACGGACCCGAGGAAGAAGAACGCGATGAGCAGCGCGGTGGCGATCAGCATCAGGAACGCGCCCGCGAGCACCGGTCGGCGGGTGAACATCCTCAGGTCCATCAGGGGGGCGTGGGCGGTGCGTTCGACGGCGGCGAAGAGGGCGTAGAGCAGAGCGGATCCGGCGAGGGGGAGCAGGGTGGCGGGGGCGGTCCAGCCGGTGTCGCCCGCCGTGACCAGTCCGTAGATGAGCGAGCCGGTGCCCGCGGTGACCAGGAGCGCGCCGGGTACGTCGAGCCGGGCCGGTCGCGGAGCGCGCGCCGGGACCAGCGCGGGTACGGCGGCGAGGAGGGCGAGGCCGACAGGCACGTTGACGTAGAAGACCCACTGCCAGCCGGGGCCCGCGGTCAGGGCGCCACCGAGCAGGACGCCGGCGGCCGATCCGGTGCCGCGACGGCGGCCCACACACCCAGCGCCTTGTTGCGCTCCGCACCGTGGAAGGCGGTCGTGACGAGGGACAGCGCGGCCGGGGACAGCAGGGCCGCGCCGGCTCCCTGGGCGATGCGGCCGCCCAGCAGGACCGGGGCGGTTTCGGCCAGGCCGGCGACCAGGGACGCGGCGGTGAAGAGCGCCAGGCCGGCGACGAGGGTGCGGCGGGCGCCGAGTGCGTCGCCGAGCCGGCCCCCCAGGAGCATCAGGCCGCCGAAGCAGAGGGTGTACGCGGTGACGGCCCAGGTCAGGGTGGAGCGGCCGAGGCCGAGGTCGGCTGCCATGTCGGGCAGCGCGACGTTCACCACGGTGACGTCGAGGATGAGCATGAACTGGGCCGCGCAGACGACTCCGAGCATCGCCCAGCGGCGGGGGTCGGCGGGCGGTGCGGACGGCGCGGGCGGTGTGTGGCTTCGGGTCGAGGACACGGATCGCTCCCGGGGCAGTGGACGAGTGGAGGGGCGGACAGCGGAACTGAACTGTACGGAACAGTTCAACTGAACTCAACTGTTCAGTTCAGTTGAGTGTTAGGATCCGGCCATGAGCGCGGACAGCGGCAAGCAGCCCCCCAGCGGCCCCCGTGCCGCCCTCAAGCGGCAGGCGATCGTCCGGGCCGCGCGCGAGGCGTTCCTGCGGGAGGGGTTCGGCGTCGGCATGGACGCCATCGCCGCCGGGGCTGGCGTGTCCAAGGTGACCGTCTACAACCACTTCGGCAGCAAGGAAGCGCTGTTCACGGCGGTCATCACCGAGGCACTCGACGAGCCGCTCGGCAGCGCGTCCGCCACCGCCCTCGAAGGTCTCGCCGAGGCCGAGGACCTCCGTACCGCGCTCGTCGACGCCGCCAGGACCTGGGTGAACGCCGTCAGGACCAACCAGGACGTCATCGCCCTGCGCAACCTGGTCGCGGCCGAGCTGCACCGCTTCCCCGAACTCGGCAGGGCATGGCAGGGACACGGACCCGAGGGGCACCACCCGGCCGTCGCCGCCGCGCTGCGCGGCCTGGCCGACCAGGGGCGGCTCGTCATTCCGGACCTGGAGACCGCGATCATCCAGCTGTACGCGCTGCTGGTCTTCCCGCACATGGTCTTCGGCGCGTACGGCACGACCGTCGACGACGGCCTCACCGAGCGCCTGATCACCGGCGGCGTGGACATGTTCCTGAGCCACTACGGCCCGCGGGAAAGATGACGGGAAAGGCGGAGGGGGCCGGGAAGCGTCCTCCCGGCCCCCTCCGCTCAGGGCGTTACCGCGTCACTCCTCTTCGCCGCCGCTGCCGTACGGGCGGGTGATCGCCTCCAGGCCGTGGCCGGACGGATCCATGAAGTACATGCCACGACCGCCGTCATTGCGGTTGATCTCGCCCGGCTGCTTGCGGTGCGGGTCGGCGTAGTACGTGATTCCGGCGTCCTCGACGCGCTGGAAGACGCCGTCGAACTCTTCCTCCGTGACGAGGAAGGCGTAGTGCTGGACGGTGATCGACTCGGCGGGGACGGTCGCGAAGTCCAGAGTGACGCCGTTGCCCAGCTCCATGGCGATGAACGGGCCCCACTCGGCCGAGATCTCCAGGCCCAGGATGTGGGCGTAGAACTCGGCGGATTCCCGGTTGTCCCGGGAGTGAACGATGGTGTGATTCAGCTGTACCGACACTGTGGAATGCCTCCGTGGGGCAAACTCACGGGCTACCTCCATGCCTCACCCGACCGGTGACCGACACGCGATGCCGTGCGGATGATCCTAGGACGAACTCCCGTTCCTGTCACGTGACATGGACGGTGGCTCACACGGTGCGGGCGGCGGCCGGGGCCCGCGGTGCGGCAGCCCCTTTCGAGTGCCGGCGTCCGGCTTCCGGTACGGCTGTCCGGACCGGTCCGGTATCCATAGGGTGGGCGGAGAGCGGGAAGGGACCCCTGGAAGCGATGGACGAATGGGCGGACGCACATCCGGGCCTCCTGCCCGTTCAGGGGATGCGGGCGGGCGACCACGCGTTCCTCGGTCATGACGACGACGAAGCCGACCGGGACGCGCTCGTCACCTGCACCCGCACCGGGCCGGCGCGCGGTGGGAAAGTGATCGTCTTCGCGGCGCCGCAGCTCGACCCGGAGCCGCGCATCCTGCATGCGGACGACTCGGTCAGGATCGCGGGCGAGGCCGACCACGCCACGCGTGAACCCTTCGTGACCGCCCTGCGCGACGCCCTCGGCCGGGCCGCCGGGTCCCGACTGCTGGTGGATCTGGTGTCTCTGCGCTTCCTCGGCGTACGGTGCGCCCTCTACCTCATCGACCTCATCGGCCTCGTCGATCACGGCCGCCGCATCGCCGGGGCCTTCGGACACGGCGGCGCCGAGGTCCGCCGCGGTGCCGCACAGGCGGTGCTGCTCCGCAGGCCCGGTTCTGGCGGGGTCCGGCGTCTCACGCTGACGGAGGTGGTCCGGGAATGGTGACCGAAGGGGCACACCTCAACGGCGGCGGGCCGCAGGAGCGGCTGCTGGAACTCGATTTCGCCCAGGACGACCTGCCCCGGCTGCGCGTACTGGTCGACCAGTACGCGGCCTGGGCGGGGCTGGCGGAGCCCCGCAGGGGCGACTTCGTCCTGGCGGCGGACGCGGTGGCGAGGAACGCCGTCGAGCACGGCGGCGGGAGCGGCAGGCTGCTGCTGCGCCGCGCCTTTGGCGCGCTCGAATGCACGATCAGCGACTCGGGTCCCGGCTTCGCCTCCTCCGTCATCCCGGAGCTGGCGCCGGGGCTCGGCGGGAGCCACTGCGGCCGGGGGCTGTGGCTCACGCGCCTGATCACGGACCGGCTGGTCATCGCGGGCGGAGCGGGCGGAGCGGGCGGGAGCGTGGTGTCGTTCGCCATGGTGCTGCCGGGCTGAGGCGGCCGGTCACGCGGGGGCGGTGAGCTCGGCGGCGCCGAAGGAGACGTCGAAGCGGTCGCACCAGATGCTGACGCTGGTGAGGCCCTTCAGGTCGAGGTCCGCGGGCAGCGCGTAGTTCTGGTCGCCCTTGTTGCCCTTCAGCTTGCCGAGGCTGACGTACGTGCCGTCGTCGAAGACGTGCCAGCCGGCCCTGCCCTCCTTCACCGGCGCGTCGGTGAGCCAGACGCGCAGGTCGGGGCCGTTGCTGGTGTCGAGGTCCTCCAGGCGCAGGGTGCGGGAGCCGTCGGGGAGCCGGACGACCTTCGCCGTACCGGTGGTGCGGTGCTCGTGGCTGACCAGGGAACCGGAGGCGAGGGTCCGGGGGGCGGAGGGGCGGCCGGGTGGTCGCCCGGTGTCCGGGCGACCGGCGGG
>RHMC01000191.1 GCA_003719395.1 Streptomyces altiplanensis | reverse complement strand
GCGCGGAGCCGGCGCGCCCGCGGCCGTCGGCGTGGGTGGTGCTGGGCGGTGTCACCGGTGGTTATGCGGTGGTGGGAGCTGCCGCGATGCTGTACGCGTACGGCGGGCCGCTGCCCGCCGGGGTGCTCAGCGCGGTGCTGCACCTGCCCGTCGTCGCGGCGGCGAGCGCGGCGGGCGGGGTGTGGACGGCGAACGGGCGCCCGCTCGGGCCGCTGCCGGACTGGGTGCCTCAGGGCGTGCGGAAGGCGTGGTCGCGCTCCCGGTTCAGGGTCGCGCTACGGGCTGCCGGGGCGGGGACCGCGGTGCTGCTGGGCGGCGGCGCGACGGTCGCACTGGCGTCACTGGTGTGGCATGCGGGGGCGGCACAGGGGGCGTTTCTGCGGCTGGCGGGGGTGTGGTCCGGGCAGTTCGCGCTCGTGCTGCTGATGCTGGCGCTGCGCGCCGAACGTGGCCGTGTGGGGCGCCGCGTACGGGCTCGGTCCCGGTTTCGCTCTCGGTGCGGGCGCGACGGCCACGCCGCTGGGTGTGGTGGGGACACCGGCGCTGCCGCACTTCCCGCTGCTCGCGGCGGTTCCGGCCGGTGAGGGAACGGCGCCGGCCGCCTGGGCGACGCTGGCCGTGCCGGTCGCGGCGGCGGCCGCGGTCGCGTGGTTCACGGTACGCACGGCCGTACCCCCCTTCGCCGTACGGGAGGAAGCCTGGACCGCTCGTGAGACGGCCCTCGCGGCCGCTCTGGCCGGCGTGGGGTGCGCGGTGGCGATGGCGGTACTGGTGGTGCCGGCGGGCGGTCCGCTGGGCGTGGGCGCGCTGTCGGAGTTCGGGCCGGTGTGGTGGCGTACGGGCGGCGCGGCGCTGCGTGACGGTGACGCTGGGTGTCCCGGGCGCGCTCGCCCTGCGCGCGTGGCGCCTGCGCGACCGCACCCCCCGTCCGTGGCGCGGGACGACGACGCCGGACGCGGGGGAAGAGGCGGCCGGGGCGACGAAGCACGGGTGGTGGCGGACGGACGGGCAGGGAGCCGCTGCCGACGACGCCGGGCCGTACGACGGCGAAGCCGATTTCTTTCCCGTCGGCGATCCCTCGGCCAGTACGCAGGTGGACTGGCACGACAGCGGTGCGCGCGAGGTGGGGTGGGCGGCGGCGGAGGAGGGGCCCGGGAGCGTGGCGGACGGGGCGTCCGCCACGCTCCCGCCGCCGTAGCGCAGGGGCGTCCTGTGGCCCGGAACTACTCCTTCACGCCGAAGACCGGGCGCAGGGACTTCGGGAGCAGTTCGTTGCAGGACACCTGCGCGGACTGGGTCAGGGAGTCCTGTACGCACGTGTAGTAGTCGCGGTAGACCAGCTGCACCGTGAACGTCGTCGCCACGATCATGAGCGCGAGCGCCGCCGCGAGACCAGGCCGCTCACCGCCGCCGTCGTCTGCGGCTTCGTGCTGCCGGCCGTCGGCGCCGGCACCCGTGCGGGCGTGGCCGGTGCGACGCGCCCGCCGCCGCGCCCTGCCCCCGCCGCGGCTTCGCGCGCAGCGAGCTGATGCCCCAGTACAGCGCCAGCGCTCCCAGCAGCAGCGCGACCTCGGGGAGGTCGAACAGCGCGAAGAAGAACGCCCACATGCCGGAGAGCAGCGCGTAGCTCGCCCGGCGCTGCGCCGGGTCCGTGGGATCCCACCGCAGCCCCGTGTTGTTTCCGCCGCCCTGGCCGCCCGGCCCCTCGGGGCCGCTCTGGCGTCCGCCCCATCCGCCGCCCTGGCGGCCCGGCTGGCGGGGGCTCCACCGGTCGCCCTGCGAGGGCTCGCCCCCCGTCGTCGTGGCCGCGCCGTTCGCCGGCTCGCGCGGCCGCCACGGCTCGTCGGGCCGCCCCTCGGGAGGCGGCGCGAAGGGATTGTCGTCCCCCTGCGGCGACGGGGTCGACGAGGACTGGCGTTCCCGCAGCAGCAACTGAGAACCCCGCTGTCCGGCGTACGTCTCGGACAGCGGGAGGCGGAGAGCCGCGCGGCGGCGTCGGTCCGTCATCTGGTGAACGTCTTCCCCTCAGACCCGGTGCACGGAGGGTCTTGTGTGTCGTCTGTTCCCGTCCGGAGACGGATGGTCGCCGTCCGCGGACGGACTCCTGTCCCCTGACGCTACCTCCCGGCCACGCACCCGTCCCGCGGGGGCCGCTCGGTGTGCCGGTATCGTTGCCGACGGTTGGCGTCTTCGTAGAGTTCCCCGTATCGGGAGGCTCGTTTCGTTCGTACGACCACACAAGCCGCACCATCCGCGAGAAAGAGACCCGCCGTGGCCTCCCCGCCCCCTTCGCAGACCGTCTCCCCCCGTGCCTCCGGAGCGCCGCCCGCATCGTCGTGCTGGTCTCCGGCTCCGGTACGAACCTCCAGGCCCTGCTCGACGCCATCGGCGACGACCCCGCCGCGTACGGCGCGCAGATCGTGGCCGTCGGCGCGACCGGGACGAGATCGCGGGTCTGGAGCGCGCCGAGCGCGCCGGGGTGCCGACCTTCGTCCGCCGCGTGAAGGACTTCTCCTCGCGCGAGGAGTGGGACCTGGCGCTGGCCGAGGCCACGGCGGCGTACGAGCCCGATCTGGTCGTGTCGGCCGGCTTCATGAAGATCGTGGGCAAGGAGTTCCTCGCGCGCTTCGGCGGCCGGGTCGTGAACACCCACCCCGCCCTGCTGCCCAGTTTTCCCGGGGCCCACGGCGTCCGCGACGCACTCGCCTACGGCGCGAAGGTCACCGGATGCACCGTCCACTTCGTCGACGACGGCGTCGACACCGGCCCGATCATCGCGCAGGGCGTGGTCGAGGTCCGGGACGAGGACTACGAAGACGGTGGTGCCGCTCTTCACGAGCGCATCAAGGAAGTCGAGCGACGGCTGCTCGTCGATGTCGTGGGGCGCCTGGCCCGTAACGGCTATCACATCGAGGGACGAAAGGTAGTTATCCAGTGACCGCCGAAGGTACGAAGCGGCCGATGCGCCGCGCGTTGGTCAGCGTCTACGACAAGACGGGCCTCGAAGAGCTGGCCCGCGGCCTGCACGAGGCGGGCGTCACCCTCGTCTCCACCGGCTCCACCGCCGGGAAGATCGCCGCGGCCGGCGTCCCGGTCACCAAGGTCGAGGAGCTCACCGGCTTCCCCGAGTGCCTGGACGGCCGCGTCAAGACGCTGCACCCGCGCGTCCACGCCGGCATCCTCGCCGACCTGCGCCTCGACGCGCACCGCGCGCAGCTGGAGGAGCTGGGGGTGGAGCCGTTCGACCTGGTGGTCGTCAACCTCTACCCCTTCAAGGAGACCGTCGCCTCCGGCGCGAGTGCGGACGAGTGCGTCGAGCAGATCGACATCGGCGGCCCGTCGATGGTCCGCGCCGCCGCCAAGAACCACCCGTCGGTCGCGGTCGTCACCAGCCCCGAGCGGTACGCCGATGTCCTCGACGCGGTCAAGGACGGCGGTTTCGACCTGACGGCCCGCAAGCGTCTGGCGGCCGAGGCCTTCCAGCACACGGCGGCGTACGACGTGGCGGTCGCCTCCTGGTTCGCCGCCGACTACGCGGCGGCGGACGACAGCGGCTTCCCGGACTTCCTCGGTTCGGCGTACGCGCGCAAGAACGTCCTGCGGTACGGCGAGAACCCGCACCAGCCCGCGGCGCTCTACACCTCCGGCACGGGCGGCCTCGCCGAGGCGGAGCAGCTGCACGGCAAGGAGATGTCGTACAACAACTTCACGGACACGGAGGCCGCGCGGCGCGCCGCGTACGACCAGACCGAGCCCTGTGTCGCGATCATCAAGCACGCCAATCCGTGCGGCATCGCCGTCGGCGCGGACGTCGCCGAGGCGCACCGCAAGGCGCACGCCTGCGACCCGCTGTCCGCCTTCGGCGGCGTGATCGCCGTCAACCGCCCGGTGTCGGTGGAGATGGCCGAGCAGGTCGCGGAGATCTTCACCGAGGTCATCGTCGCCCCGGGGTACGAGGACGGCGCCGTCGAGGTGCTGGCCCGCAAGAAGAACATCCGCGTGCTGGTCTGCCCCGACGCCCCCTCCGAGGAGATCGAGGTGAAGGCGATCGACGCGGCGCGCTGCTCCAGGTCACCGACCGGCTCCAGGCCGAGGGCGACGACCCGTCCACCTGGACGCTCGCCGCCGGCGAGGCGCTCTCCGACGGCGAATTCGCCGAGCTGGCCTTCGCCTGGCGCGCCTGCCGCGCCGTGAAGTCCAACGCGATCCTGCTCGCCAAGGGCGGCGCGTCCGTCGGCGTCGGCATGGGCCAGGTCAACCGCGTCGACTCCGCGAAGCTCGCGGTGGAGCGCGCGGGCGAGGAGCGCGCGCAGGGGGCGTACGCCGCCTCCGACGCGTTCTTCCCGTTCCCGGACGGGCTGGAGATCCTGCTGGACGCCGGGGTCAGGGCCGTGGTCCAGCCGGGCGGTTCGGTCCGGGACGAGCAGGTCGTCGAGGCCGCGAAGAAGGCGGGCGTGACGATGTACTTCACCGGCACGCGCCACTTCTTCCACTGATGACGGAAGGCCGCAGTCCCCGCGGGGACTCGCCGGCCTTCGTCGTCCGGGCGTGTCCGCCCGCGTCCTGCGCGTTACGCGCGCTGACGGTTGAACCACTGTCCGCCGTCGGACTTGGCGAGGAACACGATGATCAGGACGGCCAGGACCGTGTGGACCAGGCCGACCAGGATGAACGGGTAGATACCGAGCAGAGCGGTGATCGCGCCGAACACGATGGTGGTGATGCGGATGCCGTTGCCGCCGCTGCCGAACTTCACGGCGAGGAAGATCGCGAGCACGCCCCACAGCAGGACCAGGACGGTGCCGCCCCACAGCGCGCCGGACGACATGTCCGCCAGTTCCTGGAACTGGACGTCGTTTTTGAGCGACGGCTCGTCCTTGGCCGCGCTGAGGGTGACGGCGGTGAGCCCGAAAAGGATCGCGCCGATGAGCTGGAAGCCCGCGATGACGTACAGCATGACGCGGGCGGCCTTCACACCGCCCGGCATCTCCTGCGGCATGCCCGGGTAGCCGCCGTACTGCTGCTGCACCGGCGGAGCCTGCGGGTAGCCGTAACCGGGCTGCTGGCCCTGGGGCGGCACGCCCTGGGGGGCCTGCTGCGGGTAGCCGTAGCCGGGCTGGCCCTGCTGGCCGCCCTGCTGACCCTGCGCGTAAGGATTGTTCGGGTCGCCGAAGCTCATGGCGGTGTTCCTCCGTTGGAAGTGCTGGGGACGACGCGGCCGGCGCGGAAGGAATTCTGCTCGACGAACCGGTTCTGCCCCCCGCCGCTGCCCGCGGCACTGCGCGGATCATCGTTGTAGGCCACTCGTCCCCTTGTCCAGCGGGTATTCGTATGTGTTGTGCAAGTGCAACCTCGGGGCCGCCCGGAGGCCACGGCGCGTGCGGCCGCCGGGGCCTGATTGGAACCCGGGCGGGTCCATCCGCGAGGATGGGGGCATGAGCGCCCAGATTCTCGATGGCAAGGCCACCGCAGCCGCGATCAAGTCCGACCTGACCGCCCGCGTGGCGGCTCTGAAGTCCAAGGGCGTCGTCCCCGGGCTCGGTACCGTGCTGGTCGGTGACGACCCGGGCAGCAAGTGGTACGTCGCGGGCAAGCACCGCGACTGCGCCCAGGTGGGCATCGCGTCGATCCAGCGCGAACTGCCCGCGTCCGCCTCCCAGGAGGAGATCGAGGCGGTGGTGCGGGAGCTCAACGAGAACCCGGAGTGCACGGGCTACATCGTCCAGCTCCCGCTCCCCAAGGGCATCGACACCAACCGCGTCCTGGAGCTGATGGACCCGGCCAAGGACGCCGACGGCCTGCACCCGATGAGCCTCGGCCGGCTCGTGATCGGCGAGCCCGGCCCGCTGCCGTGCACGCCGTACGGCATCGTCCAGCTGCTCCGCCACCACGGCGTGGAGATCAACGGAGCGAACGTCGTGGTCGTCGGCCGCGGCATCACCATCGGCCGCCCGATGCCGCTGGTGCTGACCCGCAAGTCCGAGAACGCGACGGTGACGCAGTGCCACACCGGCACGCGTGACCTGTCCGCGCACCTCAGGCAGGCGGACATCGTCATCGCCGCGGCGGGTGTGCCGCACCTGATCAAGCCCGAGGACGTCAAGCCGGGCGCGGCCGTGCTCGACGTCGGCGTCAGCCGGGTCGAGGACGGCAAGATCGTCGAAGACGTCCACCCGGGCGTCGCGGAGGTCGCCGGCTGGGTCGCCCCGAACCCGGGCGGTGTCGGCCCGATGACCCGCGCCCAGCCGCTGGTCAACGTCGTCGCCGGCGGAGCGCTCCGCCGCCGACTCCGCCGCGAGCTGAGCGGGGAAGGAAGCGCCACCCATGGGTCTGGTACGAGCCCGGACGACCCGGCCGCCACCGGGGACGCCACCGTGGAGGTGGTCGCGCGCGACACGGAAGGCACCGGAGGCGCGGAGGGCACCGGGGACGCGGAAGGCGCCCGCGGTCCGGAGGGTGCCGGGGACGCGGAAGAGGCCCTCGGCGCGGAAGAGCCCGAGCCGACGGCCAAGGGCGTCGTCAGTGCCCCGGGCCCGGACGGGCCCGTCGGACCACGCCGGCGCTTCCCGATGCTTCACCCGGGACACCCGCGCGGCCCGAGGGCGGCGGGCGGGCCGCGTCCGGGGACGCCGTGGCCCCGGCCCGGCAGTGGCCGTTCCTGACCGTCCTCGGCGCGACCGGGCTCGGGCTGTTCCTCGTCGCGGTCGACGCGTTCGGCCTCGGCTTCCGCATCGGCACGCTGCTGATCGGCCTGGCCCTGATCTCCGGCGCCGTGATGCGCCGGCTGGTCCCGTCCGTGGGCATGCTGGCCGTGCGCTCGCGCTTCACCGACATGGCGACGTACGGCCTGCTCGGCACCGTCATCGTGCTGCTCGCGATGATGGCCCAGCCCAGTCCGTGGCTGGAGTTCCCGTTCCTGGAGTCGGCGGTCCGCTTCACGGTGCGGTAGGGACGCGGCGGGGACCGGGGAGTCCGGCTCCGCGACGTCCGCCGCGCCGGGCCGCCACCAGGGGACGGCACTCCGGGGATCCGGGAGGGGGCGCGCAGGGGGAGCGCGCCGGACTCCCGAACGCTCCCGTGTGCTCCTGCCCCAGGAACTGACACCCTGGCTTCGCGCATCCCTTTGGGTAGTCCGGACCACGGGCCGTGAAGGGTCCGGCAGGGGGACGCGAGAGCACGGGGCACATCGGGCACGTACGGGGGGACAAGGGGGAAGCAATGCCTCGTTGGAAGGATCTGCCGGAGGAGCTCGATCCTCAGGTCAAGGAGTTCACCGACCAGCTGCGCCGGCTCGTCGACCGGAGCGGACTCGGCGTCTCGGCGGTGGCGGACCGGACGGGTTACAGCAAGACGTCCTGGGAGCGTTATCTGAACGGCCGGCTGCTCGCGCCCAAGGGCGCGGTCCTCGCGCTGGCCGAGGCGACCGGTACGAACGCGGTCCACCTGACCACCATGTGGGAGCTCGCGGAACGCGCGTGGAGCCGTTCCGAGATGCGCCACGACATGACCATGGAAGCGATCCGCATCTCGCAGGCGCGTGCCGCCCTGGGCGAGTCCGGCCGGACCGCCGTGCCCGCCAAGGGCGGCAGGCCGGGCCGGCGCACCACCACGGATCCGGCCGCCCCCGCCGCGGGCCGGGGCTCCGCCGGTACGGGAACGGGCCCCGGCGCGGGCTCCGCCGGCACGGGTCGGCGGACGTACGCCGCAGGACTTCGGCATACCGCGGCAGCCGACCGGCAGGGAACCGGGGCGGGGCCAGGGGGCGGTGCCGGGGCCGGTGCCGGGTCCGGGTCCGGCACCGGGTTCGCCGGACGGACGGCGCGGGCACCGGAGGGTCACGATGTTCCTCGCGGGCGTCGTGGGCGCGCTCCTGGTCATAGCGGCCGCCGTGCTGCTGACCGGCGTCGGCGGCGAGGACAAGGATCCCGTCGTGAAGGACAAACCGACGGCCCGGCCGGCCACTTCGGCCCCCGAGCTGCCCGTCGGTGTCGAATGCAGCGGCGACGCCTGCACGGGCAAGGACCCGGAGACCATGGGCTGCGGCGGTGAGTTCGCCAGGACGACGGCCAGCGCGACCGTGGGCACCTCCCTCGTCGAGGTCCGGTACAGCAAGACGTGCGGGGCGGCGTGGGCGCGTATCACCCGGGCGGCGGTGGGCGACACGGTGCGGATCACGGGCGCCGGGGCCGCCAAGGGGCAGGACGGCCTGGTCGACGCGGACAGGGACGCGTACACCCCCATGGTCGCCGTCGCCAGATCCGGTGACGCGAAGGCGTGCGCGACCCTGGCGTCCGGCGCGAAGGGCTGCACCACTCAGGAATAGCCGGCGAAGAGGGGGAATGCCCGCGCCCGTACGGGGAAGGAGCGCGGCATCCCCCCACGGGTGCGCGGCACCTCGATGGGCGGCCGCCCGCGCTCCCCCCCTGCGCGGGCGGCCGCCCGCGTTCGGGGGGATGTGCGCTCCACCACACGGGGTCGGGAGATCGTCGCCCCCCGGGTCGGATAGCCTGACCGCTGGATATCTCTTCACGTCAAGATTCAGCCGCCGGACCGGCGCCGGAGTCGGGGCGTGCCGGGGATGTCCAGCAACGGGGGGCAGGGACCCCCACCGCCAGCTGTCTTACGGAGATCGCCATGACCCGCACTCCCGTGAATGTCACCGTCACCGGCGCGGCCGGCCAGATCGGCTACGCGCTGCTCTTCCGCATCGCCTCCGGCCACCTGCTCGGCGCGGATGTGCCGGTCAAGCTGCGTCTCCTGGAGATCCCGCAGGGCCTGAAGGCCGCCGAGGGCACCGCCATGGAGCTCGACGACTGCGCCTTCCCGCTGCTCCAGGGCATCGAGATCACCGACGACCCGAACGTCGGCTTCGACGGCGCCAACGTCGCCCTCCTCGTGGGCGCCCGCCCGCGCACGAAGGGCATGGAGCGCGGCGACCTGCTGTCCGCCAACGGCGGCATCTTCAAGCCGCAGGGCAAGGCCATCAACGACAACGCCGCGGACGACATCAAGGTCCTCGTCGTCGGCAACCCGGCCAACACCAACGCGCTCATCGCGCAGGCCGCGGCCCCGGACGTACCGGCCGAGCGCTTCACCGCGATGACCCGCCTGGACCACAACCGCGCGCTGTCGCAGCTCGCGAAGAAGACCGGCGCCCCGGTCTCCGACATCAAGCGCCTCACCATCTGGGGCAACCACTCGGCGACCCAGTACCCGGACATCTTCCACGCGGAGATCGCCGGCAAGAACGCCGCCGAGGTCGTGGACGACGAGCAGTGGCTGGCCGACACCTTCATCCCGACCGTCGCCAAGCGCGGTGCGGCGATCATCGAGGCCCGCGGCGCTTCCTCGGCCGCCTCGGCCGCCAACGCCGCCATCGACCACGTCCACACGTGGGTCAACGGCACGGCGGCCGGCGACTGGACGTCGATGGGCATCCCGTCGGACGGCTCCTACGGCGTCCCGGAGGGCCTCATCTCCTCCTTCCCGGTCACCTGCAAGGACGGCAAGTACGAGATCGTCCAGGGCCTGGACGTCAACGAGTTCTCCCGCGCGCGCATCGACGCGTCGGTGCAGGAGCTCAAGGAAGAGCGCGACGCGGTGCGCGAGCTCGGCCTGATCTGATTTTCCGCGTTCCGCGTTCCGCGGATACGCGCCGACGCCCCCGGCAGCCGGTTCGACCGGCCGCCGGGGGCGTTGTCGTGCGCGGTGACACGCTGCCCGCGCGGTGGAGGAAACGGCCGTCGCCTCGCCCTGGGTGACAGTTTTTGACCGTGTCTGATCCATAACGTTCGTGATGCAGGGCACTTTCGGCCATGTTCTGTGCATGGTTCTCGCCCATGAGGGGAGGGCTCCCGATCGCCGGTCTTTACTGGCGGAACATATCGGGAACGGAAGGCGAAACGCGACGTGTCGGTACAACAGACCATTCATGTGGGCGGAAAGTGGCAGGCGGCCGCTTCCGGTGCCACGCGCGAGATCATCGACCCCGCGGACGCCAAGCCCTTCGCCGTCGTCGCCGAGGGCGGCGCCGCGGACGTCGACGCCGCGGTGGCGGCGGCCCGTGCGGCGTTCGACTCGGGCGAGTGGCCCCGTACCCCGGTGGCCGAGCGGGCCGCGCTGCTGGCGGCGCGTCGGTGAGCTGCTCCAGCGGGACCGCGAGGAGATCGCCCTCCTGGAGAGCCGTGACGCCGGGAAGACGCTGGAAGAGGGCCGGGTCGACGTCGACTGCGTGAGCGACGCCTTCCGTTACTTCGCCGACCTCGTCGTGGGCGAGAGCGGCGGCCGGGTCGTCGACGCCGGGTCGCCGGAGATCCACAGCGTCGTCGTGCACGAGCCGGTCGGCGTCTGCGCGCTCATCGCGCCCTGGAACTACCCGCTCCTCCAGGCGAGTTGGAAGATCGCCCCGGCCCTGGCCGCGGGCAACACCTTCGTGGTCAAGCCGAGCGAGATCACTCCCCTGACGACCGTCGCGCTCATCGAGCTGCTGGCCGAAGCAGGACTTCCGGCCGGTGTCGCCAACCTCGTCACCGGCGCGGGCGACCCCGTCGGCGCGCGCATGGCGGAGCACCCCGATGTCGACCTCGTGTCGTTCACGGGCGGCCTCGCCAGCGGGACGAAGGTGATGCGGGCCGCCGCCGTCACCGTCAAGAAGGTCGCCCTGGAGCTGGGCGGCAAGAACCCCAACGTCGTCTTCGCCGACGCCTGCGCGACCGAAGAGGGCTTCGACACCGCCGTCGACCAGGCCCTGAACGCCGCCTTCATCCACAGCGGACAGGTCTGCTCGGCCGGTTCCCGGCTCATCGTCGAGGAGTCGGTGCGCGAGCGCTTCGTCGCCGAACTCGCCCGCCGCCGCGAAGATCCGCCTCGGCCGCGGCACGGCCGACGGCGTGGAGTGCGGGCCGCTCGTCTCCGCGCAGCAGCTGGCGAAGACCGAGATGTACGTCGCCTCCGCACTGGAGGAGGGCGCGGTCCTGCGCTCCGGCGGCGCGCGGCCCGAACCGTCCGACGTACGGCCGGCCGAGGGGTACTTCTACGCGCCGACCGTCCTCGACCAGTGCCACCGCGAGATGCGCGTCGTACGCGAGGAGGTGTTCGGGCCGGTCCTGACGGTGGAGACCTTCCGTACCGAGGACGAGGCCGTCGCCCTCGCCAACGACACCGAGTACGGCCTGGCCGGCGGTGTGTGGACGGCCGACGCCGGGCGCGCGCGGCGCGTCGCGGGGCGGCTGCGGCACGGCACCGTGTGGATCAACGACTTCCACCCTACCTGCCGCAGGCGGAGTGGGGCGGCTTCGGCAAGTCGGGCATCGGGCGCGAGCTCGGCCCCTCCGGGCACGCCGAGTACCGCGAGGCCAAGCACGTCTACCAGAACCTGGAACCGCGCCCGGTGCGCTGGTTCGCGGGATGCCACCCCTTTCCAACCCGGTCAAGGAACGATGCACCGCCCGCCACCGAC
>RHMC01000190.1 GCA_003719395.1 Streptomyces altiplanensis | reverse complement strand
TTCGGCGGCAGGGGCTTCGGCGGGGGCGGGGGCTTCGGCGGCGGTCCCGGCAGCTTCGGCGGCGGAGGCACGCGGGGCCGCAGGGGCGGCGGCGGCCGGTTCTGACCCGTACACCGCTCGTACACCACTCAAGACTCAAGGAGATGCGCATGACGAAGCAGACGGTCCTCGGCCGCGTGACCCAGCTCGCGAGGGCCAACGTCCACTCCCTCCTCGACCAGGCCGAGGATCCGCAGAAGATGCTGGACCAGCTGATCCGCGACTACACCGACAACATCAGGGAGGCCGAGGAGGCCGTCGCGGTCACCATCGGCAATCTGCGGCTCCTGGAGCTGGACCACAAGGAGGACGTCGAGGCGGCCCGGGAGTGGGGCGTCAAGGCGCTCGCCGCCAGCAGGAAGGCGGACGAGATGCGCGGCACCGGGCCGGCCGCGCAGGCGGACGCCTTCGACCACCTCGCCAAGGTGGCGCTCCAGCGGCAGCTCCGGTCCGAGAAGGAGGCGAAGGCCGCCGAGCCGGTCATCGCCACGCAGACGGAGGTGGTCGACAAGCTCAAGGCCGGTCTGGTGCGGATGAAGACCAAGCTGACCGAACTGACCTCCAAGCGCGACGAACTGGTGGCCCGCGCCACGTCCGCGCAGGCGCAGAACCGGATGACGGACGCCGTGAAGAACATCGACGTCCTGGACCCGACGAGCGAGCTGAGCCGCTTCGAGGACAAGGTGCGCCGCGAGGAGGCGAAGGCGATGGGCGGGCAGGAGCTGGCCGCGTCGTCCCTGGACGCCCAGTTCGAGCAGTTGGACAGCCTGGGCGACGACGCCGAGATCGAGGCCAGACTGGCCGCCATGAAAGCCCGGTGACCGGCACCGGCCCCCGCATCGGCTTCGGCGCCACAGCCCCAGCCAGAGTCAGAGTCAGAAGAGGCTCAGCAGTTCGTCGACACTGAGCTCGCCCTTCTCCGCCTCCCCCGTCGGCAGGGCGAGTTCGAACCAGACCGTCTTCCCGCGCGTGTGCGCCGCGAGCCCCACGCGGCGCTGAGCAGGTCCACCAGCTGAAGCCCGCGCCCGCCCTCGTCGGTGTCTCGGGCCCGGCGCCGCCGCGGCTGGACGAGGCCCGCGTCCCACACCTCGCACACGAGCGTACGGTCGAGGAGCAGCCGGACCCTGATCTCGCCCTCGCCGTACCGCAGAGCGTTGGTGACCAGCTCGCTGACCAGCAGCTCCGTGGTGTCCACCAGGTCTTCGAGGCCCCAGGACACCAGCTGTGCCCGCGCCAGCTCCCGCGCCCGGCCCACCGAGCGCGGCCCGCGCGACAGCCGCCAGTCGCCGACGGAACCGGCGGGCAGCCCCTGGATGCGGGCCATCAGCAGGGCGATGTCGTCCTCGCCGTGCCGGGTGTCGAGGGTGCTCAGCACGTGGTCGCAGACGTCCTCCAGGGAGCGGGAGGGATCGGCGCGCAGCGCTGTCGTCGAGGGGTGGTGGCCGGGTGACGGGTGGGAGGGATCGGCGAGCGCCCTGCGGAACTCGCGCAGCCCCTCGTCGAGCGGATGGTCCCTCGACTCGACGAGCCCGTCCGTGTAGAGGGCGAGCAGCGCACCCTCGGCCATCTCGACCTCGACCTCCTCGAAGGGCTCGCCGCCGACGCCGAGCGGCATGCCCGGCGGTACGTCGAGCAGCAGCGCCTCCTCGCCCGGCTCGACGAGGACGGGCGGCAGGTGGCCGGCGTTGGCGAACGTACAGCGGCGGGTGACCGGGTCGTAGACGGCGTACACGCAGGTCGCGAGGTAGACCTCGGAGAGGTCGGCCTCGCGTGCCTTGTGGGCGGTACGCGCGACGCGTGCTGCGCGCCGCTGGGCGAGCCGAGGCCGCGCGCGATCTCGTCGAGGGCGGAGAGGACTTCGGCCGGCTCCAGGTCGAGGAGCGCCAGGGTCCGTACCGCCGTGCGCAGTTCGCCCATGGCGACGGCGGCGCGCAGGCCGCGGCCCATCACGTCGCCGACGACCAGGGCCGTGCGGTGGCCGGGCAGTTCGATGACGTCGAACCAGTCGCCGCCCACCTCGGTCGCCGTGTTGCCGGGCAGGTAGCGGCAGGCGATGTCGAGTCCGGCGGCCTCGGGGTCGCCGGGGGGCAGCAGGCTGCGCTGGAGGATCAGGGCGCGCTCGTGCTCGCGCCGGTAGAGGCGGGCGTTGTCGATGCAGACGGCGGCGCGCGCGGCGAGCTCGGCGGAGAGCGCGACGTCGCGCTCGCCGAGGGCTCGCTCCCCTTCGCACGGGAGAACTGGGCGAGGCCGACGACGGTGTCGTGGGCGACCATCGGCACGGCGAGCGTGGTGAGGACGAGGCTGCCTTCCTCGCCGGGCACGACCCGGGCGCGGGCGGTGCGCAGGGCGCTCGCGCAGGGCGAGTGGAACGGAAAGCGGTGGACGTCGCCGACTTCGGCCGGCGCCGGTTCGTCACCGCCTGCGAGGCGTGCGGGGGCGGCCGACGAGCCGTCCGAGACCGCGCTGGCGAAGGCGACGCGGCGCAGTTCGGCGCTGCCGTCGGCCCGGCCCGGCGGGGCCTCGTCACCGGCCAGGAGCCCTTGGTAGAGGTCGACGGACGCGAGGTCGCAGAAGCCGGGGACGGCTACGTCGAGGAGTTCGCGGGCGGTGGTCTCCAGGTCGAGGGAGTTCCCGATGCGGGCGCCGGCCTCGTTCAGCAGGGCGAGGTTGCGGCGGGCGTCGGCGGCCTCGCGGGCGGCGACGTGGCGCCGGGTCACGTCGGTGGCGAGCCCGGCGACTCCGATGGTGCGGCCGGATCCGCTGTGCACCCGGTAGAGGTTGACCGACCAGTGCCTGCGCTCCGTCTCGCCGGGGACGGAGCCGACGATCTGCAGGTCGGTGACGGCCTCGCCGGTCTCCAGGACCCGTTCCAGGGCCGCGGTCATCCGGTCGGCCTCGGCGCGGGAGAGGTAGTCGTGGACGGTGCGGCCGCGGTGGTCGGTCGCGCTGCCGCCGAAGACGGTGGCGAAGCGCTGGTTGGCGCGCTGCACGGTGAGGTCCGTACCGAAAAGCAGGAATCCGAAAGGAGATTGACCGAAAATGGCCTGCGAAGCAGCGAGATCGGTCTCGATCCGGCGCACGGCACGGATGTCGACGACGACGCAGAGCGCGGCCCGTTCGCCGTCGGTCGCCGCGCTGGGCATCACATAGATCTCCGCGACGCCCTGCGCGCCCTGCGCGCCCTCACGGCCGGGTGCCCGGAACGGGACGAGGCCCGTCCATTCCTTGCCGTCGAGGATCCCGGCGAGCCGGTGCTGCCCGCGTCCCCGCAGCTCAGGGGGCATGAAAGTCTCGACCGGGTCCTTGCCCACGACCTCGTCGGCGGTCAGGCCGAACAGCTCTTCGGCCCGCCTGCTCCACTGCTCGACCAGCCCGTCGGGGCCCACCGAGAAGGAGGCGACTCCGATGTAGTCGTAGATCGAGCCGGGCGGGCTGTTCTGCCACATCACATCGCCAGCTGCCGCTGGTATCTCGTTCACGCGACCGTCCCCTCCAGCTCAGCGCACCGGACCGGTCCTTCCCGCAGTATTCAGCACTACGGTCCCAACCTGCACGGCGTTCACGATCACAGCACGGTCTCGTTCCTTTTCGGCCAGGAAAGATTCCCCCGAGGTGATCGTTGTCCCTTCACTCTTCTAACCGGGGAGAGCCAGCTCGAACCACACCGTCTTGCCCGTTCTGCCGCGGCGGGTGCCCCACCGCCGGGCAGAACAAGCCACCAGCTGCAGACCGCGTCCTCCCTCGTCATCGGGGGCCGCGGCCCGCTCCAGGGGCGGATCCGGAAGCGGGTCCGAGACCTCGACCACCAGTACGGGCCGGGTGCCCGGCGGGTGGCCGTCGGCGGCGGGGCGCAGGAGACGGACCCCGATCGGTCCGGACGCATACCGCAAGGAATTGGTCACCAGCTCACTGACCAGCAGTACCGTCACGTCGCCGACGGTGTCCGGCAGGTCCCAGGCGCGCAGCGCGTCCCGGACGGCGTGGCGGGCGGTGCGGACGGCACCGGGTTCAGCAGGGAACGACCACTCGGCGCAGGCGCCGTCGGTGTCGATCACGCCGATCACATCCCAGATCCCAGACCTGCAGCAGACCCGCGTCCCTTTTCGGGGGGTTAGTCAGCACATACCCGATATGCGAGTCGAGCTATCGCGGTCCTGGGTGCACAGTGGCACGAACGGCGCACAGATCCCCACCGCCCGTCCCGCGCCGGGCAGGGGCCCGCAGGGGGGGCCGCAGGGGGTTGCGCGGACCGGCGCGGACCGGCGCGGGAGCCGTCCGTACGACGGGGGCACGGCGTCACGTCTGCGCGGCGGTTCCCGGCGGAGCGCTCAGGCGGCGTACCGCCTCGGCGACGGCGGGGCGGTCCTGGACGAGCCAGTCCACGGCGTCCGCCTCGTGCGGGAGGAGCCAGCGCAGGGCGTCGTGGTCCTGGAGCGGGCGAGGGGTGCCGGACAGCAGCCGGACGGTCCACACCTGAAGGACACAGCCGGGCTTCAGGGGCCACTCGCCGGGGATGCGCTCCCTCACGTCCGCCTCGACGCCCAGCTCTTCGCGCAGCTCGCGCACGAGCGCCTGCTCCGGACTCTCACCGGGCTCAACCTTGCCGCCGGGCAGCTCCCAGCCGCCGGCCAGCTCGGGCGGGGCGCTGCGGCGCGCGGCCAGCAGCCGCCCCTCGTGGAACACGGCTGCGCCCACCACGACACGATCAGTCACGCCAGTCATGCCCCGGAGCCTACGGCGTACGGGAAAAGCGGCGGGACGCGGCCGCACGGCCCGTACGGCCGGCCAACGGCCCGTACGGCCGGCTACTGGACGCTCTGGCCAATCCGCTCGACCCAGTACAGCTGCTTGTGGCCGCGGTCGTCGAAGCTGTCGACGATCTTCTGCGCTTCGGCCCTGGTCGCGTACCGGCCGACGCGGTACTGGTTGCCGTTGTCGTCCTGCCGTATGACCAGCCACGGGAGCACAGCGCCGCTGTCGCTCATCGTGCGCCTCCGTCCGCCGGTGTGCCCGTTTCTAAGGATCCCCAGGAAACCGCAATCCGCATATGCCCGACCCTACGCCTGACCTTTACTCAGCGGATACGCTTTTACACAAAGAGGTACGCATCAAGCCAGGGGAAAGGGGGCGCACTCCATCGAGTGCGCCCCCTTTCCCGTAGCCGCTCAGCCCTCGCGCAACGGCGGTGGCAGCGCCGGCACCGGACCCGCCGCCTCCTCCGTGCGGCACATGTCACCGCACTCCGGGTCGAGCGAGCGGCACAGCGAGATCACGGCGGGCGGGCGAGGGGTCCGGACTCCGGCCGCCGACCGCTTCGCGCCGGTCACTTCACGGGCAGGTGGTACGCGACCCGGTAGCGGTCGGCCGGGACCACCACGTCGGCCGTCTCGACCGCCATTCCCGACGCGTAGTACGTCCGCTCGATGACCAGCACCGCATGGCCCGGTACGCCGCCGAGCCTGAGCAGCTCCTCCGCGAGGCCGGGCCGCGTGCCGACCTCCTCCACCACGTTGTCCACGACGATGTCGATGGCGGCCATCCGCTCGACGACGCCGCATCCGGCCAGCGGGCCCTCCTCGGGCAGCATCACGGGCGTGCGTCCCGTGACGGCGAGGGGCTCCCAGGAGGTGGAGAGCATCATCGCCTCGCCGGCGTCCCTGAAGACGTACCGCGTGCGCATCACGCGGTCGCCCTCCTGGATGCCGAGCCGCTTGGCGATGGACGCGGTCGCCTCCTCCTGCTCGCTGCCGGACTCCCAGGTGCCGCGCGCACCGGCCTCCGACTGCTCCTGCCGGAACGGGGTCGAAGGCGTCGCCCCCCGGTAGCCGGCGCGGGAGATGCGGCGCGGGACGGGCTGCTCGCGCACGTACGTACCGGAACCGGAGCGGCCTTCGACCAGGCCCTCCGCCATCAGGACCTTGCGGGCCTCCAGGGCGACGGTGTCGGAGACGCCGTACTCCGCGCGGATGCGGGCCTGGGAGGGGAGCCGGGTGTGGGGTGGCAGGGAACCGTCGGCGATCTTCTGCCGTAGATCGCCCGCGACGCGCAGATAGGCCGGCTGCTCACCGAATGTCACTGGCCACTCCCATCAGGTTGACAGACAGCAACAGCGTGGCAACCGTAGGTTGTTGACCGCAAGCACAGGCCAAGGTTTCACCCGAAGTGATGATTTGCTTTTACGCAGGGCCTTACCGTGGGTATGGATGTCAGGCCCTCCGCCCCCGGAACCGGCTTGCCTCGATTCTGTTTCCGGCCCCCGTACCCCCGTCCGGCGACTCACCGTCAGGAATGCCGCGGGCAGCGCACGCGGGGGCGGTGGGATCCGGCGCGGTCCGGGTGCGGTGCGGGTGCGGGTGCGGGACGAGCGCGGTTCAGGTGATCAGGCGCAGGGCGAAACGCAGCGAGTGGGCGAAGATGTCCTCCACCTCCTCGTCGGCAGTCCGTACCAGCCGTGGTCGGCGTCCGGCACCGTACGCAACTCGACCGGCGCGCCGGCGTCCTTGAGGCCGGCGGCCAGGGCTTCGCTGTTCGCGCACGTCACCATGGTGTCCTTCTCGCCGTGGACGAGCAGGAAGGGCGGCGCGTCGGAGCGGACGTGCGCGACGGGGCTCGCGGCGCGGGCGCGGTCGGGGGCGGCGGCCGGGGCGGCCCCGATCAGCAGGGCCTCCGGGGTGGCCGGATTCGCGGGGTCGTAGCCGTCGCGGGAGTGGTCAGTGTCGCTCGGGCCGTACCAGACGACGGCGCCGGCCAGGGGCGGGTCGGTGTGGGCGAGGGCGAGGTGGGAGGCGAGGTGTCCGCCGGCGGACTCTCCCCACACCACCGTCCGCCCGGTGTCGATGCCGAGCTCCGACGATCGCAGCGTGAGCCAGCGCAGCGCGGTGCGGAGGTCGTCCAGCGGGGCGGGGAAGGCGGCTTCGCCGCTGAGCCGGTAGTCGGCGCAGGCGACCGCGGCCCCCGCCGCCGCGATGCGGGCGAAGGGCCCCGGGACCCAGTCGCGCGTACGCAGGCCCATGTCGTCGCGCCGTCCGCGGCGCCAGGCACCGCCGTGCACGAACAGCACCAGCGGGGCGGGGCGGCCGGGGCGGCCCGGGGCAGCCACAGGTCCAGTTCCAGCGGGCGGCTGCCCTCGACGGCGCCGCAGGGGACGCCGCGCAGCACGCGTACGACCGGACTCGTACGCGACGAAGGGCGGCAGGGGAGCGACGTCCGGGTGAGGCGCGGCGATCAGCTCCCGCAGCGAGGGACGGCCGGGCTTCACCGCGTCCGCCACTGGTGGTCGGGCAGGAAGCGCACGTCGTACTCCTGGGGGACGGTGCCGAACTTGTGGGGTTCGGGTACGACGGGCTCCCTCGGCAGGCCCAGCCCCTCGGCGGGCGCGCCGAGGTTCTCGAAGAACCGCTCGAAGGTGCCTCCGGGACCGGCGGCGACGCCGACGACCTGGCTGTGATGGCGCTCCATGCGGTAGGCGTGCCGGCAGTTCTTCGGCACGAAGCCGAAGTCGCCGGGGGTGAGGAGCTTTTCCTGCTGGTTGCCCTCGGTGTCCTCGACGAACAGCCGGACCGCGCCCTGGGTGATGTAGAAGACCTCGTGGGTGTCGGTGTGCAGGTGGGCCGGGATGAGGTCGCCCTTGGGGCCTTCGACGGTGAAGAAGTTGAAGGTGTTCTCGGTCTGCTCGCCGCCCGCGTAGATGGTGATCAGGTCGCCGAACAGGTGGGCGCGGTCCCCCTCGCCCTTCTCGATGAAATAGGGCTTCCCCGGTTCGGCGGGGATGCGCGAGACACGCCGGTGGCGGGTGGCGTACTCGATCGTCATGGGTTCTCCCAGGGTCGGCTTCGCACAAGGAATGTCAGGTAGCCTGACATAAGAGTCGGCCGACGGGCAAGCCACCGGCAATAAACTCGTTCCCGTCGGCTCGCCGTCCCGTCCGCCCGGCCGGCCCGCCGCCCGCCGCCCGCCGTGAGGAACACGTGAGGAACAGATGAACGCCACCGGCCGCGACCTTCCCCAGCTGCGCGGCGACGCCCGGCGTTGGTTCGAGGACGCACTGCTGGCGACCCTGGAAGAGGCCGGCGCGGTGCCGGTGTCCCCGACCCAGGTCCG
This sequence comes from Streptomyces altiplanensis, assembly GCA_003719395.1. Lineage (GTDB taxonomy): Bacteria > Actinomycetota > Actinomycetes > Streptomycetales > Streptomycetaceae > Streptomyces > Streptomyces altiplanensis. The sequence goes on along the minus strand of RHMC01000190.1, from coordinate 3,344 downwards.
GCTCTTCGCCGTACTGGACGAGGAGGGCACCACGGTCTCCGAGCTCGCCCGGCGGATGGGCGTCACCCGGCAGACCGCACACCAGGCCGTGCACGGCCTGGTCGCCGACGGACTGCTGGAAAAGGCCCCCGACCCCGCCTCCGCCCGGCAGCGGCTGATCCGGCGCACCCCGGAGGGCGAACGCGCGCACCACCGGGCCGGCGTCATCCTCAGAAGGCTGGAGGAGGAGCTGGCCGCGCGGATCGGCCGTGACGCGGTCGACACCCTGCGGGCGGCACTGGAGACACCGTGGGGCCGGCCGTCCCCTCTGGACCCGGCCTGACCGACGGTCACCGGGGCGCGCGGCGGCCCGGGGGAAGCGGTACGCGGACACGCGGCAGGGGGCGGCCGCCGAAGCGACCGCCCCCCTTCATCCGTTCAGCGCGTCAGAGCGCGTAAGAACGTGCCGGAACGCGTCAGAACTGGAGCGCCCAGGAGTCGATCTTCCCGATGTCGTTCGCCGCGTTGTCGCTGACCCGCAGCTTCCACGTGCCGTTGGCCACCTCCGAAGAGGCGTTGACCGTGTACGTGGTGATCAGGTTGTCGCTGCTGCCGCCCGTGCCGTAGCCCTTGAGGGCGTAGGCGGTGCCGTCGGGGGCGATCAGGTCGACCTTGAGGTCACCGATGTACGTGTGCTTGATGTCGACCGGCACGCTCAGTGCCGCGGGCGCGTTGCCGGTGACGCCGCTGACGGTGACCGGCGACTCCACGGTGGCGTTGTCGCGGATCGTGTAGTCGGTGAGGTTCTCGAACCGCTTGCCGGGCGGCGGGGTGGTGTCGCCCGTGCCGACGTACAGCAGGCGGTTCGGCGAGCCGGTTCCGGGGCCGGTCACGACGCCCGTGGTGGCGGCCGAGGTCAGCGCGGTGGAGACCTGGGACGGGGTGGCCGTCTTGTTGGCCGCCAGGTAGAGCGCGGCCGCGCCCGCGACGTGCGGGGAGGCCATCGACGTACCGGAGATGGTGTTCGTCGCCGTGTCGCCGGTGCTCCAGGACGAGGTGATGGACGAGCCCGGCGCGAAGATGTCGAGGACGCTGCCGTAGTTGGAGTAACTCGCCCTGGCGTCGGTGCTGGTGGTGGCGCCGACCGTGATCGCCTCGGCCACCCGGGCGGGCGACTTGGTGGAGGCGTCGGTGGACTCGTTGCCCGCGGCGACGGCGTAAGTGATGCCGGCGGCTATGGAGTTGCGCACGGCCGTGTCGAGGGCGGCGTCGGCGCCGCCGCCGAGGCTCATGTTCGCGACGGCCGGCTTGACGGCGTTCTTCGTCACCCAGTCGATGCCCGCGACGACCTGCGCGGTGGTGCCCGATCCCTGGTTGTTGAGGACGCGGACGCCGACGACCTTGGCCTTCTTGGCGACGCCGTACGCGCCGCCCGCGACCGTGCCGGCGACGTGCGTGCCGTGGCCGTGGCCGTCCTGCGCGGTGTTGTCGTTGTCGATGGCGTCGTAGCCGTAGGAGGCCCGCCCGCCGAAGTCGCTGTGGGTGATGCGCACGCCGGTGTCGATGACGTACGCCGTGACGCCCTCGCCGGCGGTGTCCGGGTAGGTGTAGCTCTGGTTCAGCGGCAGTGCCTTCTGGTCGATGCGGTCCAGGCCCCAGGACGGCGGGCTGGGCTGGGTCGCGCTGACGGTGAAGGTGCGGTTCTGCACGACGGAGTCGACGGCCGGGTCGGCGGCGAACTTCTTCGCCTGCGCCTCGGACAGCTCGACGGCGTACCCGTTGAGGGCCGCGGTGTACGTCTTCTTGATCTTGGCGCCGTACTCCTTGGCCAGCGCCTTGCCCTCCGCCGAACCGGCGTCCGCCGCCGCCTCGTCGAGGGTCACGATGTAACTGCCCGCGATGGTTCCGGGGGCTCCGGCGTTCTGGATCCGGCCCTCGGCGGCGGTGGCCGCGGTGGCGGGGAGGGCGGAGGCCGCGCCGAGCGCGAGGGCTACGACGGCGGTGGCACTGGCTGCGGCAATTCTTCGCCGGGAATTACGCATCACGGACATGTGAGGGGTCCTCCTCATTGGCGGTGCGCTGGTGGGGGGTGGTGCGGCAGTGCGGCGGTGCGACGGCACGACAGGGGCATGACAAATTGACGCTTCGGGGTCCGCGTCGTTTCCCGCGTCTTGCCGCCAGGCGAAAGATTGGCGCATCCATAGGAATCCCACAAGAGTCAATTCGGACCCGCAATACGCCTGCCACACACCCGACATGAACGGTCACCGCACGGAGGACTTCCTTACGCTTCCCGCATGACGACTCCGGCCACCCCGGACGCTCCAGCCATCTCGACGACTCCGGCCACTCCGGCCACTCCGGCCACCCCAACGGCTCCGGCCACTCCGGCCACTCCGGCCACCCCAACGGCTCCGGCCACCCCGGCAACTCCACCGAACCCAGCGGCGCCGACGACCTGCCGCCGCCCCGCCGACGGCTCCCGCACCCCCGTCGAGTCCCTCACCCGGCACTGCCCCGCCTGCAGCGGCCCTTGGGATCTCGGCTTCACGCCCGCCCCGCCCGCACCGCTGAAGTCGCTTGCAGCGTGGGTGAGTTCACTGTGGCGCCACGAGGAGGCACTGACACTGGCGGGTGCGGCGGCCGCCGTCACGCCCGGAGAGGGCCGCGGGCCCGGTGTCCCGTCCGCACCCGTCAGCCGATCGAGGTGTCGCCGAAGGACTCCAGCAGCTTGCGCAGGGAGCCGCCGAGGCGGTCGCTCTCCTCGCGGCCCAGCGCGCGCAGCATGCGGGCCTCGTTGGCGAGGTGGGCGGCCATGTACTCGCGGGTGACCTCGTGACCGTGGTCGGTGAGCCGGATCCGCACCGTGCGCCGGTCGCCGCCGCCCTCTTCACGCACGCGCTCGACCAGCCCCTTGGCCTCCATGCGGTCGATGCGGTTGGTGATCGCGCCGGAAGTCACCATGGCGGCCTTGAGGAGCGCGCCGGCCGGCAGGGCGTACGGCGGGCCGGAGCGCTGGAGGGTGGTGAGGACGTCGACCTCGCCGAGCTCGAGGCCGCGTTGGGCCGCGAACGTCCTGAACTCCTTGTCCAGTACGCGCCCGAGACGCTGAAGCCGGCCGAGGACGTGCACGGGCCAGAGGTCTTCCTCCAGGTCCGGGCGCTCCGCGACCCATTGGCCGATGATCGCGTCCACCGCGTCGCTCATCCTGATTCCCTTCAACACAATCAATCTCAACGTTAAGAGACTTGACGTTGAGAGAGTGGGGCTGTTTTATCTCAACGTTGAGATTATCAAGCCTGAACAACAGGAGCTCTCGTGCCCGAGCCCTCTCTCACCCCGGCCACCACCCCGGCCGCCACCCC
>RHMC01000018.1 GCA_003719395.1 Streptomyces altiplanensis | reverse complement strand
GTCAACGTCGACCCGCCGACCGACCACAAGGACTACCTGCACCGCGGCGGCCGTACCGCCCGCGCCGGCGAGTCCGGCAGCGTCGTCACCCTGGTGCAGCCCAACCAGCGCCGCGAGATGACCCGGCTGATGCAGGCCGCCGGCATCACCCCGCACACCGCCCAGGTCCGCTCCGGCGACGCCGAACTGACCCGGATCACCGGTGCGCAGGCACCCTCCGGCATCCCCGTCACGATTGTCGCCCCCGTGGTGGAGCGTCCGAAGCGCGGCGAGTCGTCGTCCCGGGGCCGACGTGGCCGCCCTGCCCGCCGTCCCGTCGGATCGGCTGGAGCGCCCCAGGGGCGTACCGGCGGAACGCCGCAGCGCCAGGCACCGCTCTCCCGCGCCGCATGAGCCTCGTCCCGTCGTTCGCCCCGTCCGTGAGGACGGCCGTCCTTCCGGCTCTTCCGAACCTTGCTGAGGCACTATGCGCTGCGTCATCGCCCGTTTCCCCTTCGACCTGTTCAAGAGCGACGTGCAGGATTCGATGAAGGGCATCAAGCCCGAACCCGTCACGGGCGAGTCCGTGATCATCGGCCGTCGCCACTACCCGGTCAAGCAGGTGGGAGAAGTGATCACCAGGCAGGACCGCCGCGACTTCAGCGCCAGTGAAGTGACCAGGGCGCTGACCCGCCTCGGCTTCACCTGCCGCGCTGTTCCCGCAGTGGTCCAGCCCCGTGCCCTCACCCCGCTCGAGACCGCGACGCACTGCTCGGAGTGCCGGAACGCGTGTGAGACCGGACAACAGACCGGACAACGACGAGGGCCCCGACCGGAGAGAAACCGGTCGGGGCCCTCGCCCGTCCCGCCGGACCGCCTTGCCGTGCTGACCGCCCGGCGACGGGGTCACCGTGCCGCGTACACGATCCACGTCTGACCGGAGGCGAACGTCATCCGTTTGCCGTCCGGGGTCGTGAACGAGGTCCGGGATCCGGCGGAGTCCCGTCTCCATTCGGTGTCGTACGCCTTTCCGTCGCGCAGCACGACCGCCGAACCGGAGCCCACGGTCTCGGTGTACGGAGACGCGTTGCCCCACCGGTCCTTGAAGACCGACGGACGCACGGTCACCTGCTGCACGACGACCGTGGCCGCGGCGAGCCGCTGCCCGTCGGCCGTGCGGGAAGGCGCGCCGTCCATCTCCACCAGCCACTTCTGCCGTCCGCGGACCAGGCGAAGGCGAAGCGCGCCGACGGGTAGCCGACCGTGTGCTCGTCGGTGGGTTTCCCGCCGGACGGCGGCGGGCCGAAGCGGAGTCCGAGCTCCTCGGCGGCGTTCGTACCGGAGGGGGTGTGCGGTATGTTCCCGGGCCTCAGGTAGAGGTTGTGCGGCGCGGCCCGGTCGTCGCTGCGGAAGTACGCGTCCGGTGCCTCCGAGGGGGACAGCGCGTTCAGCGCCGAGCCTCGATCAGCGGATTGAGTCTGCTCTGCGCGCCGGAGTAGGCGAGTGTCGGCCGGTCGAACTGCCGCAGCAGCTCCAGATCCGTCTCGCGGGCGCTGCGTACCGGGCCGATAACGGGCGGCACGGTGGACGAGTAGACGGCGAGTATGCGGCTGAGGCCGGCCTCCACCTGTTCGACGTAGACGAGGTCGCCTTGTCCAGTCCGGTCGGCGGCCGGGCCGCCGCGACGTTGTCGATCTTCACGGCGAGGACGCGGGCGCCGGACGGAACCCGGCCGTCCGGCGAAGGAGAGGTGTCCGCCCCTCCTGAGCCGCCGCACGCCGCCACGACGAGCAGCGCCAGTGCCGCGAGTGACGCTGCGACTGATCTCTTCCCTCTGGCTGCCTGCATGGCTGCCGCCCTTCGGAGTCGGACCGCGGGAGGCACCCCGCCGCCCCTCGACCACAGCGGCGGCAGCTCCCACATCCATCATCACGCCGTAGCGGGGTTCCCGGTTCGCGGCAGGCCGTACGTGTCCGGGCAGAGGATGCGGTCCCAGCTGGGTAGAGAGACGATGGGAGATACCGGCGGCGGGCGGAAGGAGCCCCGGATGCGTGCAACCGACTCCGTCTCTGCCAGCCCTGATCAGCCGGAGGGCGCTCGGCCCGCGTCGGGAGGGCTGCTGGATCTGCTGAGCGTGGCTGCCGTCGTGCTGGACGCCGACGGGCGGATCGTGCTGTGGAGCCCCCAGGCAGAGGAGCTGTTCGGTTACTCCGCGGACGAGGCACTCGGCCGGTTCGCGGGCCGGCTGCTGGTCCAGGAGCGGCACCTGGAACTGGTGGGCCGGCTGTTCGCCCAGGTCATGGCCGGCAAAGGAGGGTCGAGCTGGGCGGGGGTCTTCCCCATGCGCCACAGGGACGGCAGCACCCGACTGGTGGAGTTCCGCAACATGCGGCTGGAGGACGACCGAAAGGACCTCTACGCCCTGGGCCTGGCCACCGACCAGGAGACCTTGCGGAAGGTGGAGCGGGACCTCGCGCTGTCCACCCGGCTGGTGGCCCAGTCCCCGATCGGACTGGCGGTGGTGGACACCGATCTGCGGTACGTCACCGTCAATCCGGCACTCGAACGCATCAACGGCCTGTCCGCTGCCGAGCACGTCGGCCGGAGCGTGCACGAGGCGCTGCCGTTCCTGGACACCGAGGCCATCGAGTCAGCGATGCGCCAGGTCCTCGCCACCGGCGTCCCGATCCTCGACCAGGAGTCCGTCGGGCGTACCCCGGCCGACCCGGACCACGAGAACACGTGGTCGGTGTCCTTCTACCGGCTGGAGGCGTCCAACGGGAAGGTGCTCGGGGTGGCCGCCTCCGTCGTCGATGTCAGCGACCGGCGGCGCGCCACCGTCGAGGCCGCGCAGGGCCGCCAGCGTCTCGCTGTCGTCGCCGACGCCTCCATCCGCATCGGCACCACCCTCGACCTCGACGAGACCGCCCGCGAACTCGCCGACGTGTCGGTGCCGCAGCTGGCCGACGTGGCCGCCGTGGACGTACTCGACAGTGTCCTCAACGGCCGCTCGGCCGCGACGGCACGGACCGGGCCCGCGGTGTTCCGCGCTCTCGCGGTGGCCAGCGCGTACCCCAGCGAGGCGGTGCGCGCGGCCGACCCGCCCGGTGAGGTGGCCAGGTACGAGGCCGACCGGCTGGTCACCCAGTGCGTGAACACCGGCCGCCCCGTCCGCGTGTCCACGTGACCGCGACGCCCTGCGGTGCATCGCCCGCAGCCCCGAGGCCGCCGCGCTGCTGGACGCCGCAGGACTGCACTCCTACCTGGCCGTGCCGCTCATCGCGCGCGGCAAAGTCCTCGGCGCCCTCGACCTCAAGCGCACCCGTAACCCGGAACCGTTCAGCGACGACGACGAGATCCTGGCCGGCGAGCTCGCCGCACGGGCGGCCGTGTGCATCGACAACGCCCGCTGGTACCGGCAGGCACGCAACACCGCCCTCACCCTCCAGCGCAGCCTTCTTCCCCAGCGGCCACCGGACCAGCCCGGCCTGGAGGTCGCCAGTCGTTACCAGCCGGCCCAGGCGGCCGACGAGGTGGGCGGCGACTGGTTCGACGTCATCCCTCTGACGGGCGACAAGAGCGCCCTCGTCGTCGGCGACGTCATGGGCAGCGGTGTCAGCGCGGCCGCCACGATGGGCCAGCTCCGCACCGCCACCCGCACCCTGGCCGAACTCGGCCTCGACCCGGCCCAGGTGCTGCACCACCTCGACCGCATCACCGACCGCATGGGGCAGACCATCACCACGTGCACCTACGCCGTCTACGATCCCCACCGGGCCGAGTGCCGCATCTCCAACGCCGGGCACCTGCCACCCGTCCTGGTACGCCCCGGCCGGCCGCCGAACTGCTCGACCTGCCCACCGGCGCCCGCTCGGCGTCGGCGAAGTCGCCTTTCACACCACCACACTCGCCCTGCGTCCCGGCGACCGGCTGGTCCTCTACACCGATGGCCTGGTCGAGACGCGCGACCAGGCATCGACGAACGGCTGGACGCTCTCCTCGCCCACCTCACCGAACCTCCGTGGTCCCTGGAAGAGACCTGTGACCTGCTCCTGCACGCGCTGCGCCACCCCGGAGACCACGACGACGTGGCGCTGCTCATCGCCCGCGCGACGGAGCTGACGTGAGGCACGCGCCCCGGGGGCTGTCATGTGTCACGGGCGTCCGGCGCCGAAGCCGAGTGCCCGGGGCCGGCCTCCGGCGGGTCCCGGTTCCCCGCAGGGACCGGAACCCGCGGCCCGAGGCCGCCGCCTCGGGGCGCTGTGGCCGACCCGTCAGGGAAGGGTCCACTTCTGGTTGGGGCCGGTGTGACAGGTCCACAGATGGACGCGGGTGCCGTCGTTCCAGGTGCTGCCTTCGGCGTCGAGGCACTTGCCCGACTGCGGGTTGCGGACGGTTCTGTCCGGCTGCGGCTGCCACTGCTGCGCGCCGCTGCCGTTGCAGGTCCACAGCTGGATCTTCGTACCGTCGGCGGTTCCTCCGCCGCTGATGTCCAGGCACTTGCCCAGTGCGCGGAAGGTGCCGTCGCCCGGCAGCGTCCACTTCTGGGGGCTGTTGCCGTTGCAGGTCCACAGCTGGACCTGGGTGCCGTCACCGGTCGCGCCCCCGGCGACGTCCAGGCACTTGCCGTTGACGCCCTTGACCTCGCCCGCGAGGGGACCCGGCTGCGTGCCGCCGGATGTCTTCACCCGGACGTTGCGGAAGGACACCCGGTCGCCGTCGCCGTGGTTCTGGATCCCGATGTGCCCCTGCCGCAGGCTGCGGACGGGATCGGTGTTGGTGAAGTCGTTGATCTTGCGGCCGTTGAGGAAGATCTCCAGCCGTTCGCCGGTGACACGGAGTTCGTACGTGTTCCATTCGCCGGGCGGGTTGAGCGCGGCGTCGCGGGCGGCGATGTCGGCGGACTTGAAGCCGTACACCGCTCCCGTCGTCCGGTCGGCGCTGTCCGTGGCGTCGATCTGGATCTCGTACCCGTTGTCGACCGCCGACCACGGGTCGTCGGAGGCCGGGAACCCCAGGAGGATCCCGGAGTTGTCGTCGCCGTCCATCCGCCAGTCGAGCTTGAGGGAGTAGTCGCCGGTGTACTCCTTGGCGGAGTACCACAGCATCCCGAGCCCGCCCTGCGAGGTGAGCGTGGAGTCCGCCAGCGTGAACGAACCGGGCCCGGCCTGCTTCCAGCCGGTCGTGCCCGAACCGTTGAACAGCGGTGTGTACCCCGTCTCCGGACGGCAGTCCGCCTCCGTCATGCCCGCCGCCCAGCGGATCCCGCCGAGCAGGTGCCGGCGGAACGCCGGTTCGGTGTACGACTCGTCGGTGTGACCGCCACCGGTGTAGAAGGCGCGGCCGCCCTCGTAGCCCTTGCACCAGGAGATCGGGTGGTCGCCGGACATGTTGCCGCCCGAGTAGCTGGACTCGTCGAGCGAGGCCAGCACGTGAGCGGTCGTCCGCGGGTTGGTGCGGTAGTTGTACCACTCGTCGAAGCGCTGCCAGGTGGTGCCGAGATGGGCGGTGGCGTCGTGCGCCCGGTCCTCCACCTTGACGGTCGCCGTCTGGTTGTGCGGGTGGGAGTGGAACAGGGCTCCGGCGAGACCGGCGTAGAACGGCCAGTCGTACTCCGTGTCGGCGGCCGCGTGGATGCCGGCGTAACCGCCGCCGCCCTTGATGTACTGCTCGAACGCCGTCTGCTGGGTGCCGTTGAGCACGTCACCGGTCGTGGACAGGAAGACGACGGCCTTGTACTGCGCGAGGTTGCCGGTGGTGAAGGCCTGCGCGTCCTCCGTCGCGTCCACGGTGAAGTTGTTCGCGCCGCCCAGCTCGCGCAGCGCGGCGAGACCGTCGTCGATGGACCCGTGGCGGAAGCCCGCCGTCTTGGAGAACACGAGGATCTTGTACGCCGGATCGGCCGCGCTCACGGCCGCGGTCACGTCCCGGACAGCGGCGCGGACGGGTTCGCCCGATGCATGGGCGCCTGCGGCCACGGCGGGCGCGGCGGCCGCGCAGAGCAGTGCTCCGGCGAGCCAGCAGCCGGCCTTGGTGAGAGTGTTGCGCATATCGGTTGTGCCTCCTCTCCTGCTACGGCAGGGTCCATTTCTGGTTGGCGCCGGTGTGACAGGTCCACAGGTGGGTGCGGGTGCCGTCGTTCCAGGTGCTGCCTTCGGCGTCGAGGCATTTGCCGGCCTGCGGGTTGCGGACGGTGCCGTCGGCCTGGGGCGCCCACTGCTGCGCGGTGGTGCCGTTGCAGGTCCACAGCTGGATCTTCGTGCCGTCGGCGGTTCCTCCGCCGCTGATGTCCAGGCACTTGCCCAGCGCCCGCAGCGTCCCGTCACCGGGCAGCGTCCACTTCTGTGCGCCGCTGCCGTTGCAGGTCCACAGCTGGACCTGTGTCCCGTCGGCGGACGCCCCGTCCGCCACGTCCAGGCACTTGCTGTTCACGCCCTTCACCTCGCCCGTCCGCGAGCCGCTGCCCGAGGTGGTGAAGCGGAAGTCGTCCACGTCGAAGAGCGAACCGCTGCCGCCCTTGAAGACGAGGTGCAGCGTGGTCGTACCGGCGGGCCGGTTCGACAGGGCGGTGCCGACCTCCTGGTACGTCTCCCAGCCACCCGTCACGGGAACCGCCGCCGTTCCCAGGAGAGTCCCGGTGGGAGAACCGGCCCGTACCTCGATCGTGCCGCCGCTGCCTCCGGAGGCGACCCGGGCGGTGAACCGGGTGGCGTCGTCGAGGGCGTACGGCCTGAAGGAGATCCAGTCGCCGTTGTCGATGTGGCCGACCGCCTTGCCGCCGTGGGCCGGCGTATGGCTGACGACCTCGACGCCGTCGACGAACCGCCGTAGTGCTCGCCCTGCCGGTGGCTGGGCTGGCTGATGTGCTGGGCGTGGGTGGTCAGGGCGGGCTGGCCGTTCGCTCCCTTGTCGGTGTACTCAGCGTCCCAGACGCCGAAGATGTTCGCGTTCGGGTCGTGCTCGCCGTCCGCGATGGTCTGCACCGTGCCGGAGCAGCCGGTCGCGGAGGTTTGGGGGTGGCCGTGGCTGTCGTGCCCGATGATGAAGGTGATCTTCACCTTGGAGCAGTCGACGGCGCCGTCCTCGGGGTCGGTCACCGTCACCTTGTACGGGACGGCCGTGCCCGGGTCGATGATCCGGCCGTCGGCCGCAGCTCCAGCCTCACGGTCGGTGCCGTGTTGCCGACGGTCACCTGCACCGAGGCGGTGGCGCTCTTGCCGGTGGTGTCGGAGACGGTGAGCGTGGCGGTGTACTGGCCGTTGGCCGTGTACGTGTGGGACGGGTTCGCGGCGGTCGATGTGGCCCCGTCGCCGAACTTCCACGCGTAGCCGAGCGGGTCCCCGTCCGGGTCGGAACTGCCGGCCGAGGAGAACGCGACGGCGAGCGGCGCCTTCCCGGAGGTGCGGTCGGCCTTGGCCTGGGCGAGGGGGGAACGGCCGTCCGTGATGTGCTCGATGCGGTACAGCGCGGAGTTCGCGTCCCCGCTGAAGTAACCGGTGCCGTAGTCCAGGACGTACAGCGCGCCGTCGGGGCCGAAGGCCATGTCCATCACCTGGGTGCCGTTCCAGGGGAAGGCGTTGACGGACTGGACGGTTCCGTCGCCGCTCTGCGCGATCCGCTTGATCCACTTGCGGCCGAACTCCCCGGCGAAGAAGTTCCCGTCGTAACTCTGGGGGAACTTCACGGCCGACGTGGAGGAGGCGTCGTAGCGGTAGACCGGCCCGCCCATGGGGGACTCGGAGCCGCTGCCGAACTCGGGTACCGAGCCGCCGTCGTACGGGATCCAGGCCGGGCTGGGCCGGGGGCAGGTCGGTGAGCCCGGTGTTGCGGGGGGAGTTGTTCTTCGGGGCGGCGCAGTCGAACTTCGCGCCGGAGGCGGCGGTGGCGAAGTTGTAGTCGGTGTACGCGTCGTTCTTGCCGGTGCAGTACGGCCAGCCGAAGTTTCCGGCCTTGGTGATGCGGTTGAACTCGACCTGGCCGGCGGGGCCGCGGGCGGCGTTCGCCGTTCCCGCGTCGGGACCGTAGTCACCGAGGTAGACGGTCCCGGTGGCCTTGTCGACGCTCATCCGGAACGGGTTGCGAAAGCCCATGGCGTAGATCTCGGGGCGGGTCTTCGCCGTGCCGGGCGCGAAGAGGTTGCCCGGGGGAGTGGAGTACGAGCCGTCCGCGTTCACCTTGATGCGCAGCACCTTGCCGCGCAGGTCGTTGGTGTTGCCCGAGGAGCGCTGGGCGTCGTACGCCGGGTTGCGGGACGCACGTTCGTCGATCGGCGTGTACCCGTCGGACGCGAAGGGGTTCGAGTCGTCTCCGGTGGTGAGGTACAGGTTGCCCTGCGCGTCGAAGTCGATGTCACCGCCCACGTGGCAGCAGATTCCGCGCGAGGCCGGTACGTCGAGGATCTTCTTCTCGCTGGCGAGGTCCAGGGTCCCGTCGGCGGAAAGGGAGAAGCGGGAGAGCCGGTTCACGCCGTCGAAGGGGGCGAAGTCGGCGGCCGTGCCGTCCCCCGGGGCGTCGCCGCCCGGAGTGCTGAGCTTCGGGGCGTAGTACAGGTAGACGAGGCGGTTGGAGGCGAATCCGGGGTCCACGCCGACGCCCTGGAGCCCTTCCTCGTCGTGGCTGTAGACGTCGAGCTTTCCCGCGACCTTCGTCGTGCCCGCCGCGTCCGTGAGCCGTAGCGTGCCGTCGCGTGAGGTGTGCAGTACCGAGCGGTTGGGGAGGACCGCCATGGTCATCGGCTCGCCGGTCTCCGCGACGCCCTTGGCGAGAGTGACCTGCTGGAACTCCTCGGCTGCGGCAGGGGCCGCGGCTGCCGAGGTCTCCCGGTCCGCGTCACGGGGAGCAGCCGCGGCGGACCCGGCGGGCGCCAGGAAGCCCGCGGTGAGCAACGCGGTGAGCAGTAACGCGGGGATCTGGCGGGGTCTGAACGGTTTTTTGCGCACAGGAGTCTCCCAACGGGGTGGGGGTGTCCGGCGGGCCGGGAAGTAAGTCCCGCCGGGGGAGCAGGCGAGCGCGTCGCGCCGGAAGGTCACCGACATGCATGCATGTCCGGTGATTTCAAGGAAGTTAGCGGGCTTGGTCTCACCGCGTAACCCCTTTCGCATCCGCTTTCGCAACTTCTTCCGCGGTCAGGACAAAGCAGGGGAGGGGCGCCTCTCTCTCGTTGAAACTGTGGCCGCGGGCCTGTTGTGGCGCGCTTGGGGCTGTGGCTGAATATTCGACCGCGTGCCGTACCTCATGGGTGCGAAGCGTTTCCGGTCCTTCGGTGAGGACGGCGGCTCGAAGTACCGACTGGCACGTATCCAGGCCTCGTTCGGGACTCCTGCGGGGGCCGCGCCGAGACCGGACGGACAGCCGGGTCGGCCAAGTGCGGGGAGGCGGGCGCGCTCCACGGCGGTGAGAGGCCGCAGGGGCCCGGTCGCGGGATGTTCCCGTCGCGTGGTGACTGCCCGTGCTGCGCCTCACTGGCCGTGCGCAAGTACCCGCAGCAGGGGCAATTGCCTTGCTGCGATGGGGCGTTGAGGTACGACGGTATGGCGGCGTGCCGTCAGCCGACTGTACGGAGGGCGCGCGGCGGCTGACACCGCCCGGGCGGGTGAGCGGCCGGCGGACCGGGCGCCGCGCGGCGGCGCGAGCACATTTTGGAAACGCACCCGCAGCTCTCTTGCCGCCCGCGCCGCGTCGCCTATATAACGTTGTAAACCGAGCCGTCGACAGGCCGCGCAAACCCTCACGACCGCGGTATGCGCAGCTCGAAGCGGGGCCGTGAGGAATGCACCGGCATCAGCCGTGGACGCGGCCGATGCGTTGACCAGCCATGCCCCGGCCGCACACCGACCGGAGTGCCGTCATCCCGCCAAGGAGCGCCCGCGCATGATCACCCAGCGCCGATCCCGCCGTCACCTCGCCGTCGTCTGCCTGCTCGCCGCCATCGCCACGCCGGCCGCCTCCGGCTGCTCCAAGTCGGAGACCCCGGCCACCGCGGGCGGTGGCAGCAGCCAGGGAGCCCAGGAGGCCAAGACCCCCGAGGGGTCCTTTGGCCCCGGCTGTTCACTGAAGACGTACGGCGGACCCGAACTGGACCTGAAGGACGCGGTGGTCGGCTTCTCCCAGTCGGAGAAGGAAGCCAACCCGTTCCGTATCGCCGAGACCCGGTCCATCAAGGACGAGGCCGCCAAGGCCGGCGTCAGGAAACTGCTCACGACCAACGCGCAGTCACAGCTCTCCAAGCAGATCAGCGACATCCAGGACATGCTGTCCCAGGGCGCCCAGTTCCTCATCGTCGCCCCGCTGAACTCCGACGGCCTGGAGCCCGCGCTCAAGGCGGCCGCGGCGAAGAAGGTCCCCGTCCTCACCATCGACCGCAAGGTCAACTCCACTCCGTGCAAGGACTACGTGGCCTTCCTCGGCTCCGACTTCGTGGAGCAGGGCAAGCGCCGCCGACGCGATGATCAAGGCGACCGGCGGCAGGGGCAAGGTCGCCATCCTGCTCGGCTCGTCGGGCAACAACGTCACCACCGACCGCACCAAGGGCTTCGTCGACCAGATCGAGGCCGAGGCCCCCGGCCTCGAGATAGTCGCCCAGCAGACCGGTGAGTTCGCCCGCGACAAGGGCCAGCAGGTCATGGAGCAGCTCATCCAGTCCAAGCCCGACATCACCGCCGTCTACGCCGAGAACGACGAGATGGGCCTCGGCGCCGTCACCGCGCTGAAGGCGGCCGGCAAGAAGCCCGGCAAGGACGTCAAGATCGTCTCTGTCGACGGCACCCGCAACGCAGTCCAGGCCCTGGTCGACGGCGAGTACAACGCCGTCATCGAGTCGAACCCGCGCTTCGGTCCGCTGGCCTTCGACACCGCCGAGAAGTTCTACGCGGGCGAGGAGATCCCGGAGAACGTCATCATCACCGACCGCGCGTACGACGAGACCAACGCCAAGGCATCGCTCGGCGGAGCCTACTGAGCGCACTGACTCCTGCGGCCCGCCGCCGTGGCGCTCCCACCCGCCACGGCGGCCCCGGGCCCGTCCCCCCCCGGAACAGTCGGAAGGCCGTCAGACCCATGGCACCACCCGAAGCAGTACCCGTACCCCACCAGGCACCGGAGACCGCAGCCCCGTCCGCTGCCGCCGCCGTCCTCGAAGCCCGCGCGGTGAGCAAGCGCTTCCCCGGCGTCGTCGCCTCGACAACGTCACCTTCTCCCTGCGCGCGGGGGAGACACACGCGCTGGTGGGCGAGAACGGCGCCGGGAAGTCCACCCTCATCAAGGTGCTCGACCGGCGTCTGCCGGCCCGACGGGGGCGACCTGCGGATGGCCGGCCGGCCCGTGCGCTTCGCCCGGCCGTCCGAGGCCCAGCAGGCCGGCGTCTCCACCATCTACCAGGAGGTGAACCTCGTCCCGCTGATGAGCGTGGCGCGCAACATCTTCCTGGGCCGTGAACCCAAGAACCGCGTCGGCCTCATCGACTTCGCCCGGATGCACCGGGAGGCGACGGAGCTGCTCGACGGCTTCGGCGTACGCGTCGATCCCCGAAGGCCCCTGCACACCCTGGGCATCGGCACCCGGCAGATGGTCGCCCTGGCCCGCGCCGTCTCGGTCGACGCCCGGGTCGTCATCATGGACGAGCCCACATCCTCGCTCGAACCGCGCGAGGTGGAGACCCTCTTCGGGGTCATCGAGAACCTGCGCGGCCAGGGCATCGCCGTCCTCTACGTCAGCCACCGGATGGACGAGCTCTACCGGATCTGCGACCGCGTCACCGTGCTCCGCGACGGCCGCCACATCCACACCGGCGACCTCACCGGCCTTGACCGGATGCGGCTCGTGCCGATGATGCTCGGCGCGACCCTGCCGAGGCCGGCCGCACCGGCCTGACCAGCTTCGCCGCCGACGGGCACGACGCGTCCCGCACCCCCGTGCTCACCGCCACCGGCCTCTCCAGCCGCCACCAACTCCACGACGTGTCCCTGTCGTTGTACGGCGGTGAAGTGCTGGGCCTCGGCGGCCTCCTCGGCTCCGGCCGCAGCGAGACGGCGAAGGCGCTGGCCGGAGCGCTGCGCCTGGACTCGGGAGAGATCACCGTCGGCGGCCGCACGCTGCGCCGCCTCACCTCGGCGGGCGCCGTCCGCGCGGGCATCAGCCTGCTGCCCGAGGACCGCAAGGCCGAAGGAATCGTCCCCGGTCTGTCCGTACGCGAGAACATCGTGCTGGCCGCCATGCCCCGCCTCTCCCGCGCCGGCGTGGTCTCCCGCGCCAAGCAGGGTCGCATCGTCGACATCTTCATGAAGCGACTGCGGATCAAGGCGTCGAGCCCCGAACAGAAGGTCGGCGAACTCTCCGGCGGCAACCAGCAGAAAGTCCTGCTGGCCCGCTGGCTCTGCCTGGAACCCAAGGTCCTCCTGCTGGACGAGCCGACCCGCGGCATCGACGTCGGCGCCAAGGCCGAGGTCCAGAGCCTGATCGACGACCTCGCCCGTGAGGGCCTGGCCGTCCTGCTCGTCTCCTCCGACATCGAGGAACTCGTCGAAGGCGCCGACCGGATCGTCGTCCTGCGCGGCGGATCCGTCGCGGGCGAACTGGTGGGAGACGACGTCGGCGACAGCCGGCTCCTCGAAGTGCTCGCCGACCACTCACCGGTGCCCGGAGAGAAGGCCGCCCCGGCCCCGGCCCCAGCCCAGGCCCCGGCCCAGGCCCCGGCCACTCAGGAGGACCCGCTATGACCGCCCAGGCCGCCCTTCCCCCGCCCGCACGCCCCCTGGCGCGGCTGCGTGATCCCGCCTGGTACCAGGGATACGGCGTGTACGCGGCCGTAGCCGTACTGCTCCTCTTCAACGCGCTGTTCACCGAGCACTTCATGACCGCCGACAACCTGCGCACCCAGCTTGTCCAGGTCGCCCCCGTCGTCATCGTGGCGCTGGGCATGGCCCTGGTCATCGGCACCGAGGGCATCGACCTGTCGGTCGGCTCGGACCATGGCACTCGCCGCCGCGTTCCTGCCGCTCTACCTCGGGTACGGGCTCGTCCCGGCGCTCGTCGTGTCCCTCCTCGCCGGCGCGGTCGTCGGAGCCGTCAACGGCTCCCTGGTCTCGCTGGTCGGGCTGCAACCCATCGTCGCCACCCTCGCGCTGTTCGTCGGCGGCCGGGGGCTCGCCCTGGTGATGGCCGACGGACAGCTCAAGCAGATCGTCAACCCCGACCTGCTCGCCCTCGGAACGGGCTCCTTCCTCGGCGTCCCCCTGGTCGTCCTCGTCGCCGGGGTGCTCGCCGCCGCCGTCGCCTTCCTGGTCCGGCGCACCACCTTCGGACGCCAGGTCGTCGCCATCGGAGGCAACCGCTCCGCCGCGCGCTCGCCGGACTGCCCGTCAGGCGCGTACTGATCGGCGTGTACGTGCTCTGCGGAGTGCTGGCCGCGCTGGCCGGCATACTCGCCACGGCCCGGCTCACCGCGAGCGACCCCTCCTCGCTCGGCACCCTCATGGAACTCTCCGCCATCACCGCGGTCGTCGTGGGCGGCACCCCGCTCAGCGGCGGCTCCGTCCGGGTGCTGGGCACGGTCGCCGGAGCCCTGCTGATGCAGCTGCTGCGCGCCACCCTCGTCAAGCACGACCTGCCCGACTCCACCGCACAGATCGCCCAGGCGGCCATCATCATCGCCGCCGTCTACATCGCCCGGGAGCGTCGGTCCCGATGAACGAAACCACCCCCGCACCCGGCTCTCCGGTGCGCACACCGGTGAAGGCGCCCGCTCCGGTCGCGGCAGCGCCCCGGGCCCGGCGCGCGCCGCCGAACCGGCAGCCAAGCAGCGCGTCGCCGAACTCGTGGCAGCGCCAGGGCGTTCTCGCGGTGCTGCTGACCGTCGTGCTCATCGCCTCGTTCGTCTACCCGACGTTCGCCACCCTGGACAACGCCCGCGGTGTGACCGTGCAGGCGTCCTTCCTCGCCGTGGTCGCCCTCGGCATGACCATGGTCGTCATCACGGGCGGCATCGACCTGTCGGTCGGCTCCGTGTTCGCGCTCGGCGGCGTCCTCGCGGCCTGGGCGTCACAGTGGGGGTTCTTCCCCGCGCTGCTGGTGCCTCTGGTGGTGTGCGGGGCGTTCGGCCTGCTCAACGGGTTGCTCATCGCCCGCGCCGGGATGGCGCCCTTCATCGTCACCCTCGCCACCCTGCTGGCCGCGCGCGGCATCCTCCTCGCCTTCACCGACGAGGGAGCGACCACGTACCTGGTCCCGAAGGACTCGGCCTTCGCCGAACTCGGGCAGGGCAGCGTCCAGGGCTTCGGTCACCCCGTCCTGATCGCCCTGGCGCTGTTCGGAGCAGGAGGGCTGCTCCTGCAACGCACCTCGTTCGGGCAGACGCTCTTCGCCGTCGGCGGCAGCAGCGACGCGGCCACCCTGATGGGACTGCCCGTCGCCCGTACGAAGATCCTCGTCTACACGCTGAGCGGGCTGCTGGCCGGACTCGCCGGTGCGCTCAGCGCCGCCAGGCTGTCCTCCGGCGTCACCATCGTCGGCGTGGGCATGGAACTGGACGCCATCTCCGCCGTCGTCATCGGCGGCACCCTCCTCGTCGGCGGCGCCGGGTCGGTCAGCGGCACTCTCTGGGGCGTCCTGCTGCTGGCCGTCATCCAGAACCTGATCAACCAGATCGGCTCGCTGAACTCCTCCTACCAGTCGGTGGTCAGCGGAGGCTTCCTTATCGTTGTCGTCGTGGCGCAGCGCTACCTGGCACGCAGCCGCAGAACCACCTGAACCATCCGAACCACCTGAAGCGCCGGATCCGGTACATCCGGCCAGGCCGAGTCAAGGAGAGCCGTGGGCGTCAGCCTCAAGGACGTTGCGCAACGGGCGGGCGTGTCCATCAAGACCGTGTCGAACGTGGTCAACAACTACCAGCACGTCACCCCCACGATGCGGGCCAAAGTGCAGCAGGCCATCGACGAACTCGGCTACCGCCCCAACCTCACCGCACGCCACCTGCGCAAGGGCCGCACCGGCATCATCGCCCTCGCCGTGCCCGAGTTCGGCAACCCGTACTTCGCGGAACTGGCCGCGCGGTCGTCGACGCGGCCGCCCGGCACGACTACACCGTCCTCGTCGACCACACCGCCGGACTGCGGGAGAAGGAACTCCTGGTCAGTCAGGGTTTCCGGTCCCATGTGATCGACGGCCTGATCCTCAGCCCCATCCACCTGGAGACCGAGGACCTGATGGCGCGTGAGGAGACCGCGCCGCTGGTGCTGCTGGGCGAGCGCGAGTACGAAGCCCCGTACGACCACATCGCGATCGACAACGTGGCGGCGGCCAGGACCGCCGTACGGCACCTCGTCGACCGGGGGCACCGCCGCATCGCCTTCCTCGGCTCGCGCACGGGCCGCGAACGCCAGCCGGCCCATCTGCGGCTGCGCGGCTGGCGCGAGGAGCTCGCCGCCGCGGGCATCACGCCCGACGAGGCACTCGTGGTGGTCACCGACGGGTACGGCCGCGAGGACGGAGCCGCGGCCATGGCGTCCCTCCTCGACCGCGGGGAACGCCCCGACGCGGTCTTCGCGTACAACGACCTGATCGCCGTCGGGGCGATGCGCACGCTCACCGAGCGCGGGCTGAGCATCCCGGCCGACGTCGCCGTCGTCGGCTTCGACGACATCGAGGAGGGCCGGTACGGAACGACCACGCTCACCACGATCTCGCCGGACAAGGAGGCCATCGCCCGGCTCGCCGTCGACAGCCTCGTGGAACGGCTCTCGGGAAGTCCGGTGCCCGAACCCCGGCGGGCCCGCCCCGGCTACCGCTCGTCGTCCGCGATCGACCGCGCCCCGGCGGACCGGAACGTGAGGGACGGCCGAGGAGCCCGTCCCGGCCGTCCACTCGCCCGCTCGTCACGAGGATCTCCGGTGCCCCGCCCCACCGCGCACCGCGAGCCGTCCGGCACCGTCCCCGGGGGCCGGCACCCGGATCCCGCCTCGCCACGGTCCTGACTCCGGGGGACACCGGGTGACGTGACCCCAAGACGACTCTGCTCGTACAGCGGGCCGCGTGACGACGGCGGTGGCGGCGTCCCCGTGGCATCCGTCCATGACGAGCGTGGTGCTGACTCCGTGGTGGCGACACCGGCGGCCCGCCGCGCCCCGGGCCGACGGGAACCGGGGCTCCACCGCGCCGACCGCGGTCCTCGACCGGCGTCATGAGCGGGTCCGGCGACTGCTCGCGGACGCCCGGTCCGCCGCCGGCGAGAGCGGGGACCGCCCGCTGCTGCCGGCCGCGCACCGGCTGGTCGGCGACCGGGTCCGCGCGGTCTGCGCCCTCGACGACACACAGTCCGCCTCCCGGACGCTGGCGCGGCGGCGCGGGTCCTGCAGCCGGCGCCCGGCGGTTCTCGAAGTGGTGGCCCGCGCGGCGGGAATTCCCACCCGGGTGCGTGGCCTCCTCGGCGACGACTCGTTCTGGTATCCGCGTTTCCCCCGGCTGCGCCACCTCGTCCCCGACACGGTCCTCCCGGCCTGGCCGGAGTTCCGGCTCGGGCAGGAAGGGGTGGGCGTGTCCGAGCTGTACGCGCCCCTCGGCGCGGCCAACCCGGCGGGCTTCACCGACACGGGACCACAGCCCCTCTTCGAAGCCCTGGCCCCCACCGCCGTGGACCGGGACGGCTCGACCTGCGGCGCGGACGGCTGCTCGTCGTTCGACCTGTCCGCTCTGGTGCGGCAGGACCTCGGGCGCTTCTCCTCGCGGGACGCACTCTTCGCCGCCCACGGCCAGTCCCTGTGCCCGCCCGGATCGTCGCAGGCGCGTTGCTCGGCCGCCGCTTTGCCGCCTGACAGGACCGGAGCCGGGTCGCGCCGGCCAGTGGCGCACATCACGCCGGAACCCGGGAGGAAGCGGAACATCCGCGGGTGGTTGGCCGTTCAACCATGTGTGGGTACGGAGGGGACAGTGTCCCCGGGCCTCACCTCAGGCCCATGGGGAAGATCGTTCGGCTGAAGCCCCATGGAGCCACTCGCCGAGAGGCGACCGCCCTCCGCTCCCACCCCCTTGCCGCCCCGGCTGGTTTCCCCCGACCAGCCGGGGCTTTCCCGTGCGCGGGGCCGGTCAGAAGGAGAACAGCGTGCTCTCCGTCAGGCCTCCCTCCATTTCGCATACGTTGCCGAAGGTGGCCGACCAGGAGACCGGCTTGCCCTGCCACACGCCCTGGGCGGTGATGACGACCGGGTCCCACTCGCGCGTGCAGTTCCGCTGCGGCGACGTGTCGACCAGCCCGGAGAATTCGCGTGCGCGGCGCGCAGCTCCTCGCGGACGGTCCTGGGGGACGGGTGGGTGCCGCCGGGCAGGGGGGCGCAGTTCAGCGTCACGGCCCGTCCGACGGTCGCCGTGGCGGCTTCTTCACCCGTGCCCACGGTGAGCACCAGGGCGGACGGTGCGTAGAGGCCGGTCGCCCCGGCGGCCGGCTGCGCGTGCGAGGTGCCGTGGTGACGGCGCCCGTGAGCGCCAGGGCGGCCGCCGCACCGACGATGCCGAACGTGTTCCGGATGTGACGCATGGATGGTTCTCCTCTGGTTTCAGGCCGGTTGCGGGGTTGTCGCGCTGTGGAGTGTTGCTGATGCGGACGGTGAGCGCACACCGATCGCCCCATTCCGGCCGCAGGCGGCCGGGCGGCGGTGACCGAATGGTCGTTCGGGCAGCTCGGGGGTGGTGCGCATACCGTGCGACGGGGTGTCCATCATGTGGACAAGCGTCGGTGGTACAACGCAAAACAACCCCCTGACCTGCGCTCATGCTCAGGTGGTTCATTCTTCGGTCATGCCGCTTCGACTGAAAAACATCGCTGTCCGGGCCGCTTCGCGCAGGACGGCAACGTGCCCGGACCACATCGCGCGTGCCGCGTGAAGGTGGCGTCGCCCCCTCCTGCGCGGCGTACGGCCGGCCCTGCAGTCCCTCTCCGGACGGGGGCCCTTGTGAAGGAGCGAGCCGCCATGGATCTGCACCCGCCTCGTACACAGAGGAGACTCCCCGCCGTCGCGGTCCTGCTGGCACTGCTGGCCGCACTGCTCGGCACCGGCTGGACGGCTTTCGCGCCCACCGCCCGGGCCGCGTCGCTCACCGAGGTCACCGGCTTCGGAACGAACCCCGGCAACCTGCGCATGTTCCGGTACGTTCCGGACGGCCTGCCGGCCGGCCGCCCCCTCGTCGTGGCCCTGCACGGCTGCACACAGTCGGCCGCCGCGTTCGACACGGAGACCGGCTGGACGACCTGGGCCGACCGCTGGGGCTTCGCGCTCCTGCTGCCGCAGCAGCAGTCCGGCAACAACCTCAACTCCTGCTTCAACTGGTTCGAGTCCGCGGACATCGGACGCGGCTCGGGCGAGGCGCTGTCGGTCAAGCAGATGACCGACCGGATGAAGACGGACCTGGGCAGCGACCCCTCCCGCGTCTACGCCACCGGGCTGTCCGCGGGCGCGGCCATGACCAACGTCATGCTGGCCGCGTACCCCGACGTCTTCGCCTCCGGCGCCCCCGTGGCCGGTCTGCCGTACGCCTGCGCGACCTCCGTCGTGGCCGCCTACGGCTGCATGAACCCCGGAACCGACCTCTCGCCCGCAGCCTGGGGCGACAAGGTCCGTGCCGCGTACCCCGGTTACGCGGGTCCCTGGCCGACCGTCTCCGTCTGGCAGGGGACGCGCGACACGACGGTCGTGCCCGCCAACATGACGGAGACCGTCGAGCAGCGGACCCATGTCCACGGCGCGGACACGGCGCCCGACAGCACGGACACCGTGTCCGGCTACCCGCACGCCGTGTACCGGGACAGTGCGGGGCGGCCGGTGGTGGAGACCCACTCGATCACCGGCATGGGCCACGGCCAGCCCGTCGACCCCGGGACCGGCGCGGAGCAGTGCGGCGTCGCGGTGCCGACGTACTCGACGTCGACCTGTGCGCCGCGTACCGCATCGGACAGTTCTGGGGCCTCGGCGACGGCGGAACACCGCCGCCTCCCGGGGGCGGCACGAAAACGGCGGTGCTGCCGAGCCGGGCGGCGGACGACGGATACGTGAAGGCGTCGGCCACCGGCGGCGCACCGGCGGCCGGCACCCTGGAAGGGACCTACGGCGTGGCTGTGGGCCGGGGTGCGGACGGGCTGCACAACCGCGCGCTGCTCTCGTTCGACACCTCGTCCGTCCCGGACGGGGCGACCGTGAAGCGGGCCTTCCTCACCGTGACGTACGGCAGCGGCAGCGGTGACCCCTGGGCGTCCGGAAACCGTATGGTCCTGGACGTCAGGTCCGGCTGCTTCGGCGCGGGCTGCGCGACGGCCGCCGACGACTGGAGCGCCGCCGCGTCGGCGTCCGGGGTGGCGGAGATCGGCCGGTTCACCTCCGGCACGCAGACGTCGGCCGACTTCACGGCAGTCGACGTCACGGGGACGACCCAGGTGCGCCTGCGCCTGGCATCCGCGCCCGCCACCACGGCGTACGTCTTCCTGAAATCCGGGACCTCCGCCACGCTGACGGTGGAATGGGAGTGACCGGGACCGCAGGGGTTGCGAGGGTCAGGTGAGCAGACGCAGCAGCCGCGCGCAGGCCTCGGCCTCGCTCGCGTGCCGGCTGACGGGCTCGTAGACACCACGCTCGTACGCACCGGTCTCCCACGCCCCGCCGCCGTCCTGGCTCTTTCTCAGATACAGGAAGTCGGGGGGCGTGGGGACCGGCTCATGGACGCCTTCGATGCGGAAGCAGTCGTCGGGCACTCCCGCCGCGCTCAGCGCGGCCCGCAGTTCGTGGCGATCCATGAGAACGAGGCTACGCGCGGGCCGGTTCGAGGTAGCCGTGCTCCAGCAGCCACTTCACATTCAGCCGCTGCCCCTCACCCGGGTTCAGGAACACCTGGTCGAGCTTGATCTGCTGCCCGCCGCCCGGCTGCTCGAACCAGGGCGCGATGCTGCCCTGCCACACCCAGAACGGCTTGGTGACTTCGTAGACGCGGTAGTCGCACGGCGCCGACGGTTCACGGGTGTTCAGGTTCTGCGGGGGCAGCGCGCGCTTGGCGTACGGGTCGCCGGCCGGCGCCAGGTAGGAGCCGTACTCCGAACCGAAACGGTCCAGGCGCTGACCGTCGCGGAGCTTCGTGGGCTCTTTGTCCACCTCGCCGTTGACCTCCTTGAACCCGTCGTTGGGCGGGTACTTCCAGCCGCCCGAGCCGGCGGGGCCCTGCCAGTACTCCTTCAGGAAGTCCTCCGACGACAGCTTCCCGGTCCGCTGGTAGCCCTTCAGCAGCGGGCCCACCGGCTTCTCGTGCTTGCGCGGAAGCCACTCGGGCCCGAGCCGCGCGTCGTCCCGGAACGAGCCGGTGCACGGCTCGGGCCGGGACGCGCCGGCGGCCGGCCGTTCCTCGTGCAGCTGCGGCGCGGCGCTCGCGGCGGGTGCGAGCGCCGTCGCGGCGGTGATGCCGAGCGCGGCGAGTACGGTGCGGATGCGGTCACTCAGGGTCCCCTCGGGTGCGCGGTCCAACATGCGACGCGGCGCAGCGTAGTGGACCGGCTACTCTCCGCGTTGCATGTCGGCGCAGATCATCCTGAGGGGGAGCTGTTTACAGCCAGTCCCGTGGCAGCGTCTCGTTCCAGGTGCGGGAGAAGACCCGCCTCTCCCCCTCGTAGCCGTCGAGGGTCGCGTCGACGAAGAACTCCGTCTCGCTGCACCGCAGTTCGGTGCGGGTCTCCACGCGTACGTCCCAGTCGTCCCGCCGGAACCGCATGGTCCAGGCCGATTCCCCGCCGACGGAGGTGAAGTCGTCGGCCGTGGCGGTGTAGCGCTCGTACGCGCGGCAGCCGACGTCGAGACCGATCCCGTCGATGCGCACGGTGCCGCGGTCCTTCACGATCTCCAGTGCGGAGTCGTACCCGATCAGGTCGCGCTTGACCTCCCAGCGCTGCTCGGGAGGCGACAGCCGGGTGGTGGTGAGGGGCGGGGCGCCCTCGGGCTCGCCGAAGGGGCGCTGCGGCAGTTCGTCCGGCTCGTCCACCGGGCGCACCGGCAGCGTCAGGGTGCTGGACCCCTCGTGGACGCTCAGCAGGACGGGCCTGGGCGGTGGCCAGGCCAGCGGCCAGTACGACGTGGACAGGGAGAGCCGGATGCGGTGGCCGCGCGGGAAGACCTGGGCCACACCGTTGAGCTGGACGGTGGCGCGGTAGCGCCGGCCGGGCTCCAGCGGTTCGGGCTCGCCCGTGCCGTCGCGGTGCGTCAGGTTGAGCACGCCGTACGTGACGCGTGTGGCACGCCCGTCGGGTGCGACGTCGGAGAGGCGGGCGGCGACGGTGGCCACCGGTTCGCTGACGGACAGGTCGAGTTCGACGGTCGGGGAGCCGAGGATCTCGACCGGCTCGTCCAGAAGTCCGGTGTCGAAGACCAGCGAGCCGCCGTCCTCCTCGCGCTGGTCGTACGGCAGGTCCGGCGGGGCGTTGTACGAAGCCCACTTGCCCGCGAACTGGCCCACGGACAGCGGCGACTGCACGGTCATCGCGTCCTCGCCGCCACCCGCTGGAGGCGTCGCTTCCCCCGGCATGGCGATGCGGTGGCGCAGCAGCGGGTGCGCGACGGGCCGGATGTGCGGCGAGGGCCAGTCCGGTTCGCCGACCCACCGGCCGGGCCGCTCCTCGTACGACGTCGAGGGCGGCACGCTGTCCTGCATCCACGCCTGGAGCATGGGGCCGTCCATGACGCCGTTGTCGACGCCCTTGAGCCAGTGGTCCCACCAGCGCACGACCTCCTGGAGGTAGCCGATGGCCGGGCCGGGCTCGCCCAGGTGCGGGAACTTGTGGGACCAGGGCCCGATCAGGCCCTTGCGCGGTACGTCCAGATTCCCCAGCAGCCGTGTCACCGCGTTGGAGTAGCCGTCGGCCCACCCGCTGGACGCGAGGACGGGGCAGCGTACGGCCGCGTAGTCCTCGCAGACCGAGGCGTGCCGCCAGTAGCCGTCGCGACGCTGGTGGCGCAGCCACTCCAGGACCCACGGGCGGGTGTGCTCCATGCGTTCGTGCCACATGTCGCGCCAGCGGTCGCCGACCACCGCGGGGTCCGGCGGACAAGTCGCGTACGCGAACATCGTCCCCGCCTCGGCGAGGTTGTCCGACAGCATCGCGCCGCCCATGTAGTGCATGTCGTCGGCGTACCGGTCGTCCGTGAAGGAAGCG
This sequence comes from Streptomyces altiplanensis, assembly GCA_003719395.1. GTDB lineage: Bacteria > Actinomycetota > Actinomycetes > Streptomycetales > Streptomycetaceae > Streptomyces > Streptomyces altiplanensis. The sequence goes on along the minus strand of RHMC01000018.1, from coordinate 46,145 downwards.
ATGACGACGGCGCGCAGGCTCGGCGGCTGCCGGGCCGCGGTCTGGAGGGCGGCGAACGCGCCCCACGAGATGCCCATCATGCCGGTGGCGCCGTCGCACCAAGGCTGTTCGGCCAGCCAGGCGAGGACCTCCTCGGCGTCGGCCTGTTCCTGCTCCAGGTACTCGTCGGCCAGCACTCCCTCGGAGTCGCCGGTGCCCCGCAGGTCCACGCGTACGCAGGCGTAGCCGTGGCCCGCGATGTAGGGATGGTTGATCGAGTCGCGGACCGCGGTCAGGTCGCGTTTGCGGTAGGGAATGTACTCCAGTACCGCAGGCACCGGCTCCTCGTCCGAGGAGACCGGACGCCAGACGTGCGCCGACAGGCGGGTGCCGTCGGACAGGGGAATGACGACGTGCTCTTCTTCCTTCGTCGCGTACGGCAGGTTGCTCACGAAACGCATACGGCGGGACGCTCCTTTCCCTCGGGTCCTCGGGTTCTCAGACGTTCTTCTGGTCGCGGCCGCCCGGTATGGTCTCGTCGAAGGCGAGGCCCAGAGCCGCCACGCAGCGGTCGTACTTCTCCCGCAGCTCCTCTTCGCTGTTCCCACCGGTGAAGATGTGGGCCAGTTCGTAGCTGTAGCTGTCCTGATGCGGGGTCTCCGACAGGCGCTGCCCCTCCTCGGGCACCACGTGGACCCGCACGCCCGGGATCTCGCGCTCGATCCGTTCGATGTCCTCGGGCGTGGGCACCTGGCGGGCCGCGCCGTCGGCGAACCACCGGTAGTACCACTTGGCGGCCACCTTGTACGGCCGGCCCGGTGCGGAAGGGACGGGTCCTTGCCCAGGGCGAGGCTGAGCATGCAGTGGTGGTTCGGGACGCCGTCGACGTACTCGAACAGCTCCGCGTGCGACTGGGAGTGCCGCGGGTTGATCTCCAGCAGGTTGATCCCGTCGGTCCGCGGGTCGTAGAAGAACTCGATGCTGAAGGTCGCCGAGTCCATGCCGATCTGCCGCATCACCCGCTCGGACACGTCGTGCAGCCGGCGTACCACCGGCTCGGGCAGGGTCGAGGGGTACTGGTGACGCAGGAAGCTGGAGGAATCCGGGTAGTTGATGGAGTCGAGGACGCCGTAGACGGTGACCTCACCGTTGTGGACGTACCCCTCCACCGCTACCTGGATCCCGGAGAGAGCCTCCTCGGCCAGGCAGACCTGACCGCCGACACCGGCCATCTCCTCGGGCAGGTCGAGCCGGTCGAGGATGTACTCGAAGGGCCGGCCCACCCGTGCGACACCCTTGCGGATCTCGGCGACCGCTTCGAGGAACTCCTCCTGGTCCTTGACGCCGAAGGCGAGTTCCGACGAGTACGACAGGGCGGGCTTGAGCCACATGGGGAAGCGCACGCCCTCGGGCGGACGCGGATCGTCCGCCTCCAGGTCGACCCGGCCGAAACGCGGATGCTCGTCGGCGACCTTCTGCTGCTCCAGCCGGCTCCAGTACTTGTGCTCGCACTTGACGACGGACTCCAGGCTGGTGCTGCGCGTGCCGTAGCGCTTGCTGAGCATCGGTACGAGCGTGCTCACGGGGAAGTCCCAGTAGCCGACGATCGCGTCGATGCTGCCGTCGAAGGCGTCGAGCGTCTTCTGCGCCTTCTCGAACAGCTCCGCCACCGACACCTCGCCGTGCTGGAGCTCCTCGATGGTGAGCAGAGGGTGGAACTCGTACTGCTGTGCGTCGGGCACGGCCCGCAGGGTCGGCAGGTTGGCCTCGTCCAGGCCGATCACGAATATGTTCTTGCGTGCGCTCACTTGCTCTCCTTGGCCGGCTCGTTCCGCTTCGTCGCCTGGTGCGCAGCGTTCCCTCACGGGGCGCTGATGGCGCGAGCGTCCTGATCGCCTTCCTCCTCAGACCCGTCTCACACATCTGAGCAACGGGTATGCCTGAGGGTGGGGAAGCGAGCACACAGCGTTACGGCCTCCGGCGCAGGCCGCCGCTCCGGGGGACGGAGCCGTCACCGGCCGGCCTTCTCACGAGGAGTCGCGGACGATGAGGTCCGTGGGGAGCAGGATGTGCTGCCGGGGCGCTTCGGGGTCGGCGATCTCCTCGAGCAGGATACGGGCGATCATTGTGCCGATCTCCTCTATGGGCTGGCGCACGCTCGTCAGAGGGGGGTCGGTGTGGCGGGCGAAGAACGAGTCGTCGAAGCCGACCACGGCCACGTCGTGCGGAACACGCCGCCCCTGTCTGCGCAGTTCCACCATCGCGCCCGCGGCCATGACGTCGGACGCCACGAAGACGGCATCCAGGTCAGGCGCTGCTTCAAGAAGTGAACGCATCGCCTGTTCGCCTCCGGCTTCGGTGAAGTCTGCCGAGGCGACCAGCCGTTGGCCGGCGTCACAGCCTGCTTCCTCCTGCGCGTCCCGCCACCCCTGCAGCCGGGTGCGGCCCACGTCCATGTCCAGCGGGCCGGCGATCGTGGCGACCGTCGTCCGGCCGCGCTCCAGCAGATGCCGGACCGCGGCCGTCGCACCGCCGAGGTTGTCGCAGTGGACATGGCTGAGGGACTCGGTGGGGGAGCGCCGGCCGGCGAGCACGGTGGGCAGGCCCATGTCCTCCAGCAGGCCGGGCAGCGGATCCTGTTCGTGCACCGACACCAGCAGCACGCCGTCCACGCGCCGTTCGGCGACCGAGTCGGTCAGCCGGTCCCGCTCGCCCTTGTCCCGTACGAGCATGAGCTGCAACTGGGTCCTGGTGTCGGCCAGGCCGGTACTGACTCCGCGGATGACGGCCGAGAAGTAGGGCTCCGACCCCAGGCGGCTCTCGGACTCCGGGATCACGAGTGCGATGGAGTTGGTCCTGCTGGTGACGAGGCCGCGGGCAACGGAGTTCGGTACGTAGTTGAGTTCGTCGATCGCGGCCAGGACCGCGGCCCGCGCCTCTTCGCTGACGAGCGTCGAACCGTTGATGACACGTGAGACGGTCGTACGCCCCACGCCGGCTCTCGCGGCCACGGTTTTGATGGTCGGGCGTCGCCTTCCCTCCATGGCTTCCTCCTCGTAGAGCGGCGTCCGGGCGCCGTTCACCAGCGCATTGTGCCAGACAGTAACCGAGCTTCGCGGCTCCGAGCAGATTGTCGACGACATCTGTGTGCAACGAAGTGGATTCAAGTTCTTGACAGACCCAACGCCCGCCGGTCAGTCTTCGTGAACCGTGGTGGGCACGTTCCCACCACTAAGTGGGAACGTACCCACTCCATCATCGAAGCCGCAGAGCGGACCGGCCGGGGGGCTTGCACTCCGGTGCGTCGGCGCCGCCACTGGGAGGGCTAAATGAGCAGGGCTCACAAGCTGTTGCGTACGAAGGTCGTGTCGGCCGTTTCGACCGTGGCCGCACTCGGCCTGGTCGTCGGATGCAGCGGCAGTGACAGCGGCGGCACCGGCGGCGGTGTCAAGGACGGCAAGGTCACCATCACGATGGGGCTGTTCGGCGTCATGGGCATCAAGGAGACCGGTCTCCTCGACCGCTACATGAAGGAGAACCCGAACGTCACGATCAAGGCCGAGGTCGCGGGTGACGAGCAGACGTACTACACCGCGCTGCAGACCCGCCTCGCCGCCGGCAGCGGCCTGAAGGACATCCAGGGCATAGAGATCGGCCGCGCCAAGGAACTCGTCGACACCCGGGCCGAAAAGTTCGCCGACATGTCCAAGGTCGAGGGCGTGGACCACTTCCTGCCGTGGAAGCTCAGCCAGGTCACCACGCCGGACAAGAAGGTCATCGGTCTGGGCACGGACATCGGCCCGATGGCGGTCTGCTACCGCAAGGACCTGTTCGAGCAGGCCGGTCTGCCGACCGACCGCGAGGAGGTCGCCAAACTGTGGGAAGGCGACTGGGCCAAGTACGTCGAGGCCGGCAAGCGGTTCAAGGCGGGCAACAAGAACAAGAAGGTCTCCTTCATGGACGCCTCCTCCGGCCTGTTCAACGCCAGCATCTACGGCAACAGTGAGCAGTTCTACAACAAGGACGGCGAGCTGATCTACCAGGACAGCCCCGTCATCAAGGAAGCCTGGGACCTGGCCGTCGAGGCCGGGCAGGCGGGCCTGAGCGCCAAACTGCCGCAGTTCCAGAAGGGCTGGGACCCCGGTCTGGCCAACAGCACCTTCGCCTCCACCGTGTGCCCGGCATGGATGCTCGCCCACATCAGCGAGAAGGCCGGCCCCGCGAACAAGGGCAAGTGGGACGTCGCCAAGGCTCCGAAGGGCGCCAACTGGGGCGGCACCTTCCTCGGCGTCCTGGAGAGCAGCCCGGTGAAGGAGGAGGCCAAGAAGCTGGTCGCCTGGCTCACCGCGCCCGAGCAGCAGGCGTACATCTTCAGCAAGCTCGGCAACATGCCCTCCTCCAAGGAGGCGCTGAGCAAGCCCGAAGTCACCAGTGTCAAGCACGAGTACTTCAGTGACGCGCCCACCGGCCAGATCTTCGGCGCCGCCGCGCAGGAGATCCCCGACGAGCAGGTCCTCGGCCGCAAGGACGGCGCGATCAAGGACATCTTCTCGCAGGGCCTCCAGCTCGTCGACAAGGGCACCGAGCCCGGCAAGGCGTGGGACACCACCGACGAGCGCATCAAGAAGGCCGTCGGCTGACCTCCTGTCCTGATGTCCCCGGCGACCGCGGACGTGCCGCACCGGCCGTCCCGGCCGCCGGGGACCGCTTCTGCCCACCCTCAAGGAAGGAGGCCTCCCGGTCGGCCACCCCCACCTCCGCCCCCCACGCCGAAGGAGCCCGGCCGCTCCGGCCGGTGGTACGAAGAAGAACAAGGCCAGTGGTGAAGGGGGTCGTCCTCAGCAGGGCCGGCGCAACCTCCTGCACCGTCTGGATCTGAAGGGCGCTCCGTACAGCTTCGTGGCGCCGTTCTTCCTCATCTTCACGGCGTTCAGCCTTTACCCCCTGCTCTACACGTTCTGGATCTCGCTCCACAAGGTGGAGCTCGCCACTCTGGACATCATGGAGTGGAAGGGGTTCGGCAACTACACCGAACTGATCCAGGACGACCAGTTCTGGAACGCCTTCGCCAACACCTTCACCATCGGCGTCATCTCCACGGTGCCGCAGCTCATGCTGGCGCTGGGCCTGGCACACCTGCTCAACTACAAGCTGCGCGGCTCGACCTTCTTCCGGGTCGCCGCACTCGCGCCGTACGCCACCTCGGTGGGCGCGGCGGCGCTCGTGTTCACCATGCTGTTCGAGCGCGACTTCGGCATGATCAACTGGTTCATCGAGCTGTTCGGCGTCGACGGCGTCGACTGGGAAGACTCCAAGTGGCCCGCCCAGTTCGCCATTTCGACGATCGTCATCTGGCGCTGGACCGGCTACAACGCGCTGCTGTACCTGGCCGCCATGCAGGCCATCCCGCGCGACCGCTACGAGGCCGCGGCGATCGACGGCGCCTCGCGCTGGCAGCAGTTCCGCCAGGTCACCGTCCCCGGCATCCGCTCCACCATCGTCTTCACGATCGTGCTGTCGACCATCGGGGCGACCCAGATCTTCGGTGAGCCGCTGATCTTCGGCCAGGGGCCCAACGGCATCAGCGGCGGCGCCGACAACCAGTACCAGACGCTGGGTCTGCTGCTGTACGAGGCGGGCTGGAAGAACTACCAGATGGGACGGGCCGCCACCGTCGCGTGGGCGATGTTCCTCATCGTCATCCTCGTCTTCCTGCTGCAGCGTCTCCTCCAGCGCCTCACGTCGTCCCGCTCATCCTGACCAGGAGCCAGCCCATGACCACCGACAGCCTCCAGGCCCGGCCGGACGAGCTCGCCCCGCGTACGACCACCACGGCATCCGGCGGCCGCAGCCGCCGCCGGCTGCTGCGCACCGGAGCCGGGCGCCAGCACCACGCGGGCCCCCTCGCGTACATCCTGCTCGGGATCGCCGCACTCACCTCGCTGTTCCCGCTGTACTTCACGATGGTGGCGGCCTCGACGGACAACACCCGTGTCACGCAGACCCCGCCGCCGTTCCTCCCCGGCCCGAACCTCTTCTCCAACCTGGCCAAGGCGTGGGAAGACGCCGCGATGGGCAAGGCGCTGCTCAACAGCCTGATCGTCGCCGGCTCCATCGCGACCGCCACGGTGCTGTTCGCCACCCTGGCCGGGTTCGCCTTCGCCAAACTGCGCTTCAAGGGCCGCAACCTCCTGCTGATGCTCGTCATCGGCACGATGATGGTCCCGCCGCAGCTCAGCGTCGTGCCGCTGTTCATGATGATGAGCGACCTGGGCTGGGGCCAGAAGCTGCCCTCCGTCATCTTCCCCACCCTGGTCAGCGCGGTCGGCGTGTTCTTCATGCGGCAGTACCTCAGTGAGGCACTGCCCGACGAGCTCGTCGAGGCCGGCCGGGTGGACGGCGCCCACTCGCTGCGCATCTTCTGGAGCATCGTGCTGCCGGTCGCCCGCCCGGCGATGTCCGTCCTCTTCATGATCACGTTCGTGCACGCGTGGAACGACTTCTTCTGGCCGTTCGTCGCGCTCAACATGGAGAACCCGACGGTGCCCGTCGCGCTGACCCAGCTCAGCGCCGGATACGTCAAGGACCAGTCGGTCATCATGGCGGGCGCGCTCCTCGGCACACTGCCACTGCTGGCGATGTTCATCGTCTTCGGCCGCCAGATCGTCGGCGGCATCATGCAGGGAGCGGTCAAGGGCTGAGCGCGCGGCGCCCCTTCACCTCCCCCTCCTCTCTCCGTTTCTCTCCGTACGACCTCTCACGCACCTGACATCCCCTTCCGGAAGGACCTACGTACGTGGTCACCGCAGTCCGACGCAGCGAGCCCGCTCCGCAGACCCCCGACACCCGCACCTTCCCTCCGGGATTCCTCTGGGGCACGGCGACCGCCGCGTACCAGATCGAAGGAGCGGCGACGGAGGACGGGCGCACCCCGTCCATCTGGGACACCTACTCCCGCACCCCGGGCAAGGTCCGCAACGGCGACACCGGGGACATCGCCACCGACCACTACCACCGGTGGCAGGAGGACGTCGCCATCATGGCCGACCTCGGTGTGGGTGCCTACCGCTTCTCCCTGGCCTGGCCCCGCATCCAGCCCACCGGCCGCGGCCCCGCGGTGCAGAAGGGGCTGGACTTCTACCGCAGGCTGACCGACGAGCTGCTGGAGAAGGGCATCAAGCCCGTCGCCACGCTCTACCACTGGGACCTGCCGCAGGAACTGGAGAACATGGGCGGGTGGCCGGAACGTGCCACCGCCGAACGCTTCGCCGAGTACGCCGCCCTGGCCGCCGACGCCCTGGGTGACCGGGTACGGACCTGGACGACCCTCAACGAGCCCTGGTGCAGCGCCTTCCTCGGCTATGCCTCCGGCGTCCACGCACCGGGCCGCACCGAACCCGTCGCCGCCCTGCGCGCCGCCCACCACCTCAACCTGGCCCACGGCAAGGCGGTGCAGGCACTGCGCGCAGCCCTGCCCGGCGACGCGCAGATCTCCACCACCCTCAACGTCCACCACGTGCGGCCGCTCACCGAGAGCGCCGAGGACGTGGACGCGGCCCGTCGTATCGACGCGCTGGCCAACCGGATCTTCACCGGTCCCGTGCTCGGCGGTACGTACCCGGCCGACCTGCTGAGCGACACGGCCCACCTCACCGACTGGTCCTTCGTGCAGGACGGCGACACGGCCGACATCCACCAGCCGCTCGACTTCCTGGGCGTCAACTACTACACGCCGACCCTGGTCTCCGCCGCCGACGGCGAGGCCGCCCACGGCTCCGACGGCCACGGCAACAGCGCGCACAGCCCGTGGCCGGGCGCCGACAACGTGAACTTCCACCTGCCTCCGGGCTCCACCACGGCGATGGGCTGGGCCGTGGACCCCAGTGGCATGTACGACCTGCTGCTCCGGCTCAAGAACGACTTCCCGGACCTGCCCCTCATGATCACGGAGAACGGCGCGGCGTTCGACGACTACGTCAACCCGCAGGGCGAGGTGATCGACCCCGACCGGGTCGCCTACCTGCACGGCCACCTCACCGCGGTCCACCGGGCGATCCAGGCGGGTGTGGACGTCCGCGGCTACTTCCTGTGGTCCCTGCTCGACAACTTCGAGTGGGGCTACGGATACAGCAAGCGCTTCGGCGCCGTCTACGTCGACTACCCGACGGGCCGGCGCACCCCGAAGGCGAGTGCCCGCTGGTACGCCGACGTGGCGCGCACCGGCACGCTGCCGGCGACGGACGCGCTGCCGGTGACGCAGTCACCGGCCAAGTAGCCTGACCGTACTGGCCGTTCGACGACTGGGCCCGGCGTGCGCACAGCACGCCGGCCAGTCGTGTCCAAAGGACGCGGAGCGTCTACCAGCGGTGGTGCACCTGCGCGCGGATGCAGCTCGTCGTACAGCTTCCGTACGGAGCCGAGAACCGTCTCCGGCAGCGCCGGAAGCGCAGCGGCCGCCGCGTTCGCGCGGGCCTGCCCGGCCGAACGCGCGCCCGGGATCACACTGCTCACACCGGGCTGCTGGATGATCCACCGCAGGGCCGTCTGCGCGGGCGTCGCCCCGTGCGGAGCGAGAGCGGCGAATTCGGCGGCGGCCTCGACACCGGTCTCGAAGTCGATGCCGGAGAACGTCTCCCCCTGGTCGAACGCCTCGCCGTGCCGGTTGTAGGTCCGGTGGTCGTCACCGGCGAAGACGGTCTCCTTGGTGTACTTCCCCGACAGCAGGCCCGAGGCGAGGGGGACCCTGGCGATGATGCCCACGCCGGCCTCGGCGGCGGCCCCGAGCACCTCTTCGAGCGGCTTGAGGCGGAACGGGTTGAGGATGATCTGCACGCTCGCCGTGCCCGGGTGCGCGATCGCGGCGAGGGCCTCGGCGCACGTCTCGACGCTCACGCCGTAGGCGGCGACCCGCTTCTCGGCCACCAGGGTGTCCAGCGCGTCGAAGACCTCGCCCGAGGAGTGGACCGAGGACGGGGGACAGTGCAGCTGCACCAGGTCCAGGGTGTCCACGCCGAGGTTCTGGCGCGACCGGTCGTTCCAGGCGCGGAAGTTGTCCAGCACGTAGTTCTCGGGCAGCTGCTCGGCGCGGCGGCCCATCTTGGTGGCGACGAACACATCGGCGTCCGGCCGCTCGCGCAGATAGCGCCCGATCAGCTGCTCGCTGCGCCCGTCCCCGTACACGTCGGCCGTGTCGAAGAACGTGACTCCTTCCTCGACCGCCGCGTCCAGGACACCGAGGGCGTCCTCCTCCCGTACGGCGCCCCAGTCGGCGCCGAGCTGCCACGTACCGAGCCCGACGACGGAGACGTTCCGGCCGGTCCTGCCCAAAAGTCGCTGTTCCATGAAGTGCATCCTAAATTCGGCCGGGTGGGGGGCATCCGGGTCGTTCATCCGCTCACTCGCCGGGATAGCGCACACCGACGAGTTCACGCACCTTGTCCAGGGTGCCCATGACGTCGAGGGTGCCTTGCAGCGGGACCAGGTCCGACTGGGTCCGCTTCTCCCGCAGACAGCGCATCACTTCCCGCGCCTGGTGGCCGTAACCGTTACCGCTCTGCGGCTCAGCGACGAGCGTCTGGGGGTCGTGCCCGTCGCGCCGCAGGATCACGGTCTGCGGGTTGTAGAAGTCCGTGGGTATCTCGATCCGGCCCTCGGTGCCGTGGACGACGGCGCCGCGCGCGTCTTCGGCGGACAGCGAACAGGACAGGACGGCCATGGCCCCGCTGTCGTAGCCCAGGATCATCGCCGTGCTCTCGTCCACACCGTCGTCGGTGAGGTCCGCCCAGGCCCTCACCTGGTCGGGCGGGCCCAGCAGCAGGTGGGCGAACGACACGGGGTACGTGCCGAGGTCGGAGGAGGGCACCGCCGCCGGCGGCGGGGTCGCGCAGCCTGTTCCCGGGGACGTGCGGGACCCGCGCGCCGAAGTCCGCGTGCACGGAGCGGACTTCACCGATGAGGCCCTCGTCGACCATGGAGCGGACGCGCCGGACCAGAGGGTTGAGGGAGGTCCACATGGCTTCCATGAGGAAGAGGGAGTGACGCTCCGCCAGCGCGGCCATCGACGCGGCCTGCGCCCGGTTCAGGGCGAACGGCTTCTCGCACAGCACCGCCCTTGCCGCCGTCGAGACAGACGGTGGTGGCCGCGAGGTGATGGGCGTGCGGCGTGGCGACGTAGACGACGTCGACCTCCGGATCCGCCGCGAGAGCTTGCCAACTGCCGTACGAGCGGGGGGTGGAGAACCGGTCGGCGAAGAGCCGGGCGGAGTGCTCGGAGCGGGAACTGACGGCGACCACCTCCGCCTCCGGGATCAGGGCCAGGTCTTCGGTGAAGGCGGCGGCCATGGGGCCGGTGGCCAGGATGCCCCAACGGACCGGACGATCGGACATGTGCTGTCTCCTGTTGCGCGGGTGCGGCGAGGCCCGGGCGCTTGCGCTCCCCGGCCGAATGGGAACGTTCCCATCGGACGCTCGAAGACTCACCCACGGCTTCACCCGCTGTCAAGGACGAAGATCTTGCGCGGACCCGGCGGCACGGAAACCGGTGCCGCCCGCGCCCACGGGGACGTTTCCGGCGACCTACGGACGCCGCGCTCGGCCCGGACGGTCTCTCCGGTCTGCGGGCGGTCGCGGCCGGCTCCCTGTCCTGCGCCGGAGTCCGGGCCGGCAGGTCCGCGCCGGGCCGGGGCGGACGGCTCGTGGCGGCCGCCGGCGCCGCCTCGCCGAACCGGACTTCGCGCCCCGCCGTCCTCGTGACCAGAGCGCACGGTTTTGGCTCCGACGCGGCCAGGTCTGTCGCGCCCGGTGTCGTGCGCAGCGGTGGTCGCGCGTTCCGTCCGGGGCCTTGTGGCCTCGCATCCCGCAGTCGCACGGGACGTCAACGGCGCTGCGGCGGGGAGGGCGCAGCGGCGGGCGTACCGTACAGGACCAGGTTGTCCTCGTACCGGCCGGTGGCGTGGTCGTAACCTCCGGCGCACGTGACCAGCGCCAGCCGTGGGGCGCCGCCGGAGTCGAACAGATCGCCCGGCAGGGCTTCCTGCCGGTAGCTGCGGCGGGCCGTGATCCGGTAGGTGTGGGCGCGGCCGTCGGCGCCGGTTAGTACGACGCGGGCGCCCAGCTCGAACTCGAGCAGCGCCGCGAACGCTCCCGGCCCGCTTTCGCGGGTGTCGAGGTGGCCGGCGACCAGGACGGTTCCGCGGGAGGCGCCGGGAGCGGCGCCCAGCGCCCACCATCCGCCGGTGCCGGGATTCTCGGGCAGGGCCAGCGCTCCGTCGGCCGCCGCGGCGACCGGCACGAGCGCGGCCTCGAACCGCCCCGGGCCGCGAATGCTCTGGGGCGGGGACGCCGGCACGCCGTCGCCTGCCGTCGCGGGGCCACGGCCCGGCGGCAGCGTGCCCGCATCCCAGAGGCGCGGCTGCGGGCCACTGACCAGCACCCATCCGGCTGCCATCGCACCCAGGCCGCACCAGGTCAGCGCGGCGGCGAACCGGCGTCCCACCATCACCTAAGGGCGCTCGGGGGAGCGCGTCGGTCGCGTACGAGCCGAGGGCCCCGCCTGCGGCGAGCAGCCCACCGCCGGCCAGACCGGCGACGCCTGCCACGGCGAGCGAATCGTTGTCGGCGGCCAGGTGCCCGCCGCTGCCGGCCCGGACCTTGCCGGCGTCCTTGCCGGCGTGGCAGACGCCTCCGCGCACATCGCCCAGTGCATCGCCACTACGGGCCGCGCACTGCGGGCAGCGGCCTTGACCTCCGCGTTCTGCCCCACGGACAGTTCCTTGTCGATGAGCGCCAAGGTCGCCGTGTGCGCGGCCTCCTGGACCTTCAGCCAGGCCTTGTCGTAGGCGGGCGTACCGGCCTTGGCCCGCACGGCGGCCAGCTGCTTCTTCTGCTCCGGGGTCGGGGCCCCCGGCAGCTTCACGTTCAGCTTGGCCGCCAGTGCCTTCACGTCCGCGTCCAGTTTGGTGTGGTCGCGTACCAGCACCGCCCCGACCTTCTTCACGCACGCGGTGGTGGCGTTCTTCCGGGCGTCCTGCCCGGCGGCGATCTCCGCAAGGTTGCCCTGATGGGCCGCCTTCACGAACATGGAGTCGCCGGCGCTTACCGGTGCGGCATACGCCGACGTCATCGATAGGCCGGAGAGGACCATCGCGGCCGCGGCGACAGGCACGAGTCGTCTGTGCATGAAAACTGCTCCCTTCTCTCCGGTGGGGCAGCGAGCGATCACGCCACCGCACCGGTTCCCGGAACGGGCGCCCGATACAGCGCCCAGCAGCCATCCCTCCCACGGACACGCCGAAATCCCTGCTTCGTTCCCGGATTTCACGCGAACAGCCGACATGACCGCCCGCCGCACGGTCCCGGAAACGCCGCGGGCGGAAACCGCGCGCCCTCGTCCCGCTGGTTCAGACCGCGCCGGCGCGACCGTCCCGGTCGCCGGGCGTGCGGGCGGTGTCCGGACGGTTGTCACCGCGCACCGCCTCCAGATACTCGGCCATGGCGTCCCTGTTGCGGGTCAGGCACTCGATGCGTTCGGTGAGGCGGTCGCGTTCGAGTTCCAGCGTGGCGAGCATCTCCGGTGTCGCGTCGGGGAAGTGGATGATCCGGGGCTTGTCGAGGCACGGGAGGATCTGTTTGATGATCCGGGTCGGCAGTCCGGCATCGAGCAGTCCCCTGATCTGCGCGACCCGGTCCACGAAGCGTTCGTCGTACTCGCGGTAGCCGTTGGGGGAGCGGCCGGCGGCGATCAGCCCCTGCTCCTCGTAGTAGCGCAGCAGTCGCCGGGGTGTGCCGGTGCGCTCCGACAGCTCTCCGATACGCATGTGATCCACCTCACGGCTCGCCGCGTTGACCCTCACATCGATGTGAGGGTTCGAGCATACTCGGCATGCGGAACCACACGACAGAACTCACCCGCCCCGATGCCGGAACCACCCACCAAAAACTCCCGTTGCCGGCGCTGCTGGCACTGGCCACCGCCGTCTTCATCACCAGCCTGACCGAGACCCTGCCCGCGGGCCTGCTGCGGATGAGCGCCGACCTGGCGTCGGCGAACCGGCCACGGGGCAGACGGTGACGGTCTACGCCGTGCGGAACCGCGCTCACGGCGATCCCCCTGACCGCCGCCACCGCGCGGTGGCGGCGCAAGCGTCTGCTGCTGACGGCGATGGCGGGATTCGCCGCCGCCAACACGGTCACTGCGGTCTCGTCCGACTACTCCCTGACCATGGTGGCCCGGTTCGTCGCCGGGGTCGCCGCGGGCCTGGCCTGGGCCCTGCTGGCCGGATACGCCCGCCGCATGGCGCCCGTACACCTGCAAGGCATGGCGATCGCGGTCAACCATGGCCGGCATTCCGGTCGCCCTGTCGCTGGGGGTGCCCGCGGGAACCTTCCTCGGCAAGGTGCTCAGCTGGCAGGTGGCGTTCCTGACCATGACCGCGCTCACCGTCCTCCTGCTCGCATGGATCACCGCTGCGGTTCCCGACTACCCCGGGCAGCGGCAGGACGGCCGGACCCCGGTCCTGCGGACCCTGCGCATTCCCGGGGTGACACCGGTCCTGTTCGTCACCCTGGTGTTCGTACTGGCCCACACCATCCTCTACACCTTCATCGCCACGTTCCTCGACCGGCTCGGCATGGGTGACTCGACCGACCTCGTACTGCTGGTCTTCGGCGCCGCCTCCCTGGCGGGCATCTGGATCGTGGGCGCTCAGATCAACCGCCGGCCGCGGACCCTCACCATCGCCGGCATCGTCCTGGTCGCCGTGGCCGCCGCCGTCCTGGCGGTGCTCGCCGCACGCCATGGTCTACCTCGCCGTGACGCTGTGGGGGCTCGGCTGGGGAGGCGCCCCCACGCTGCTGCAGACCGCCGTGGGCGACGCGGGCAAAGACTCGGCCGACGCCGCGCAGGCCGTGCTCGTCACGCTGTGGAACGCGGCCATGGCGGGCGGCGGAGTCGTCGGCGGGCTCCTCCTCGACCGCTTCGGCTCCACCTCCTTCCCCTGGAGCGTCCTTGTGCTCCTGGTGCCGGTACTGCTCGTGGTGGTGGCCGCCCGCACCCACGGCTTCCCCGCCGAGCGGGTGAGCGCCACTTCGTGAACACCGACGCCGAACGCCCCGGTCCGGACGGTGACGGACCGGGGCGCACCCGTCGTGAGGGGCTGCTGCCCGGGGTGCCTTCGACGGTGACGCCGTCCCGGAAGGAGACAGATCCCACACGGAGGTCGGTGCGCAGACCGGGAAATCCCCTTCCCGGAACATGTCCGCGCCGCGTCCCGCACGCGGGTTCGTCATGCGGCGGACGGTGTCACGCCCCACTGACACCGTCCCGGTGGGCCGGGCGGACCGGAGCCATGCGACGGTCACGCCGTAAGCTGCGGGTCGCGAAGCCCGGACACGGGGGCGGTCTGCTCCGGCACTCCACAGACCCCCTACACTCGTCCTCCGTTTCCTGCCGCCGCCAGAAACCGCACGTACCGACTTGAAGGGCCCTCATCACGTGAGTTCCACACACCATGCCGAGGCACCGATCTACGCAGGTCTCATAGAGGAGCGAGGCGACGTACCCGCCGAGGTGCGCCAGATCGCCGAGCAGACCCTGCGGGAGGTGGAGCAGGCCATGGACTTCAGCTCTGTGCGCGCGACAGCGATGCGCTGGTAGGCCGGTCCGGCACGGGCAGGGGAGCGCGCCGAAGCGAAACCGTGCCGCCGCGCCCCGGCGCTGCCCGTCGTACGCCGTTTCACCGTGCGGGGCCACACCCGGGGGCCTCCCATGGGCCGGAGCGGCACTCAGCGGTCACAGGGCAGGGACATGCTCACGCAATCGGCACCGGTCGTGGACGGCTCGCTGACGGACACCCACGTACGCATGTCACCCGGCACCGGGTGGCTCCGCTCCCGGTTGCCACCGGCTCACTCCGTCGTATGCCCCGATCCGCGCGGCTACGGCAAGTCGGCCGAACCCGTCACGGACGCCGGGCCCACGTCGCCACACACCTGGTACCGGGGCAGTGCTGCGCAGACGGGGCCGGAGGTGCACAAGGACTGCCGTGCGGTCCTCGGTACCGACCGTGAGCACGACGATGCCGGCCGCGGAGCCGGACGCGACCGGGCCGAGGGCGGCCCCTGACACGGCGGCCGGCTGCCCGGCACCGGTCCGGACCCCCGCGGTCAGCCCGAATCCCGCTCGTCCCCGTACGTCGGCTCGTGCGCCTTTCCGGACGGCTCCCCGGACTCGGGGACCCGGCCGGCGGAATCCCGGCTCCGGTCCTGCTCCCGGGCGTGCCGCTTCTCTTCCTCCAGCCGCTTGCGGACCTCTTCCGGCTTGTCTCCGAGCTGATTCATCACCGTCTCCTCCCGTCGGGTCAGGCATGGTCCCGCGGCAAGAGTCACACAGCCCCGTCACGGCTGCACGCCGGCGGCCGGGCCGTCCCGGCCGCAGCAGCCCCTGCACCGGAGCCGGACCGGCGCCGAGCCCCGCCGGCTGATCCTGTCCGCGCTCAGTGGGTACAGGGCCAGGTATGAACGAGCGGTCGCGACTGCCCCGGGACGGGTACCTGCCGATCGAGGACCACGGTCTGATAGGAGACGGCCGTGGGTGCGCCCTGGTGGGCCGCGACGGCGCCGTCAGTTTCATGTGCGTCCCCCGCTTCGACGCTCCGCCGCTGTTCTGCTCACTGCTCGACCGGCACTGCGGCGGTTCCTTCCTGATCGCACCGCGGGGACTGCGGGAAAGCCGTCAGTACTACGTCGAGGACACCGCGGTCCTGGTGACGGAGCTGCACGCGGACACAGGAGTCGTCGAGGTCACCGATGCGTTCCTCCTCGAAGCGGGTGCGCGCCTGGAGGAGGACGCCCCCGCCGGCAGGGGGGAGCTGGTCCGTCGCGCGAAGGTCGTGCACGGCAGCGTCGACCTGACCGTGGCGGTACGGCCGTACGGCGGCGCCCGGTCCGGGCGCACCGCCGGGGGCTGCCGGCTGGCCTGCCCGCGTCAGTCACTCCGAGCGCATCTGAACGCCTCCCGGCCGCTGTCCGGCCCCCAGTGCACAGTGCCTCTCGGGGAAGGGGAGGAGCTCCGGGTGGGCCTGAGCTGGAACGGGCAGTGGGACCGGGCGGCCCCCTGCCCGGGTCCGCCGGCCGACAACTGCATCACCGGCACCGTGGAAGCGTGGCGACGCTGGTCGGCGCGCATCGTGCACGACTCTCCCCGCGCCGACCTGGTACGGCGCTCGGCCATCACCCTCAAGCTCCTGGAGCACGTCGAGAACGGCGCCATTGTCGCCGCCCCCACCTCGTCGCTGCCCGAATGCATCGGAGGAGACCGGAACTGGGACTACCGCTACGCGTGGATACGCGATGCCGCGTACACGGTGTTCGCCCTGCGCCGGATCGGCCTGACCTCCGAGGCCGGCGGCTTCCTCCACTGGGCGCTCACCGCCGCCGGGCGCGAAGGGCGGCTGCGCGTCCTGTACGCCGTGGACGGCCGGCCACCGCCGGTCGAAGTCGTCGATGAAGAACTGGAGGGGTACCGCCGTTCCTCGCCCGTGCGTTGGGGCAACGCCGCGGTGGAACAGGTGCAGCACGACGTCTACGGAGAACTCCTGGACTGTGCCTTCCAGTGGGCGGCCACCGGCAGAACGCTGAGCGACGGCCTGTGGCACCGCCTGGCCGGCCTGGCCGAACAGGCCCGCACCGCCTGGAGAGCGCCGGATCACGGCATCTGGGAGGTACGGACCCCGGGGCGCCCCTTCACGTACTCCGCGGCGATGTGCCAGGTGGCGCTCGACCGCGCGGCGCGGCTCGTCACCCGTTTGGGCCTGCCGGGCGATGCCACCACGTGGGCCACGGAGGCCCGGCACCTCACCGAAACGATCATCCACGACGCATGGGACGAGCGGATGAACTCCCTCACCGAGCACCTCGGCCGGGGAGGTGGACTGGACGCCTCACTCCTCGCCCTGCCGCTCAGACGCGTCCTGCCCGCCGACCACCCGCGCATGGTGGCCACCACACGGGCGATCGCCGAACGGCTCGGTGCGGGCGACGGTCTGCTGTACCGCTATCTCCCGCAGGACTCACCCGACGGACTCGACGAACCGGAGGGCGCGTTCCTGCTGTGCAGTTTCTGGATGGTGGACAACCTCGCAGGCCAGGGCCGCGTCGACGAAGCCTCCGAACTCTTCGAGAAGTTGTGTTCCTACGCCAGCCCGCTCGGTCTGTTCGCCGAGCAGATCGACCCGGGCGACCTCTCCTTCCTCGGCAATTTCCCCCAAGGGCTCAGTCACGTCGGGCTCGTATCGAGCGCTGTCGTCCTCGCCCGCGCCCAGCACGGCGTACGCCCGGAACTCTCCACCCACGCATGGTTCCAGTGAGAACATCCGCCCCGGTCTGACGGGCGGTGTGCGGGACGAACGTCGTGTGCGTCGGCACCATGCGTGGGTTGTTTGCCGGTGACGTAAATCCCACGAGGTTCTGAAGAGCAACAAATGTGAGTAACATCCGCCTCCAACAGACGTGCAAGGAAAGCGAGTAGTCATGCAGGAAAGCAATCCCACTCTGCAGACCCAGTACGCCAAGCAGGTCGACGCCGATCTGGAGCGCAACACGAGAGAACAGGAACGCATCAGGTCCGAGGTCGCCACCCTGCAGGCGCAGCTCGAAGCTCTGCAGAAGGACCACGAACTGCTGGTGAGCATGCAGGCGGCCCTGGGCACTCCTCCCGGGAAGAAGGCCAGGGCGGTCAGGACCGCAACAGTTCCCAGGGCGCGGCGCGCAAAGGCAGGCTCCGACAACGACAAGCGGCCCAGGAAGGCCGCGGAGCCGAAGAGCGGAGCAAAGGCCGGCAAGAACGTGCCCCCGCTGCGGGAACTCGTCGTCGCCGTTCTCGCCAGGCACCAGGAACCGCGGTCGGCGGCCGAAGTCGCCCAGGAACTGGCACAGGAACATCCCGAACGCACGCTGAGCGTCACAGTGGTGCGCAACGCCCTTGAGGCATCGGTCGCCAAGAACCAGAGCGAACGAACCAAGCAGCAGAAGTCCGTCTACTACAGGGCCGTCAAGGACGGATCCGCTACGGAACAGCCGGCTGCCGTGCCGAGTGCGGGAGCCGAAGGCGCGTAACGATCCGCCGCCGACAGGACGTGAAGCGTCGCTGGAGGGCAGTGTGTGACGGGGCGCGGATGACGAGAACGGGTTCCCACGCGGGCGCAGTCGGTGTGCTCAGCGGCGAACGGGCCCTTTGTCGCGGTCCGGCGCGGTACGGCGAGCGGAGCGGCCGGTACCGGAGTCACGACGCCTTGGCCGGCCGACGGGTCCATGACGGTCCGCCGGGCGGACCGTCACTGAGCCGCTGCACGCTGCGCGAGGCCGCCTCCCGTGCTCGTGGAGGCGGCCTCGCGCAATTTCAGGGGGCCGGCCCGGGGGACCTTCGGGCGGCGTACGACCGGCCCGGGGCCGGTAGTCCAAGCGGACGACAGGCCGGCACACTCCTGCATGAATCCGGCAGCCGACGAAGTGTTGGTCCGCCTCCTTGACCAGCGATGTTCCAGAATCGCGCACGGATGCTGCAACCGGGCACCGGGTTTTCACGCCGGGTCGCTCCACCGGGGCAGCGAGTCAGCGGGTCGTGCGACGACAGGACGGCGGAACAATGGGACGTGACCAGGTCGATGCGCGGCGGCAGGACGACGGGCGGCGGAGATTTCTGCGACGGGCCGCCACCGTCGCCGGTGCGGCGGCCACCGGCTTCGGGAGCATGGAAGCGTACGCCGCGCAGCCGGCCGCGCAGCCGGCCGCGCACGGCGCCCCGGCCGCCGGGCCCTGTCGCAAGCCCGTGCGCCGCTACCCGTTCCACGGCGCTCACCAGGCGGGGATCATCACTGAGCAGCAGACCTTCGCCGGGTTCATCTCCTTCGATGTCCTGGCCGAGGACCGCAAAGAACTCACGGAACTGTTCAAGACGCTCACCGAACAGGCCCGCCTTCTGATCCGCGGCGTGAAGCCCAAGGACGTGGAAGTGGCCGCCGAGCCGCAGACCCAGGACGGTCTGACCATCACGCTCGGCGTCGGCGCGTCGCTCTTCGACGACCGTTTCGGTCTCGCCGGCCGCCGGCCACGGCTCCTCACCCCGATGCCGGAGTTTCCCGACGACCGTCTCGACCCGGCGACCTGCCACGGTGATCTCTCGCTGCAGATCTGCGCCGAGCACCCGGACGCCGTCGTACACGTCATCCGGGAACTGGCGCGCCGGACCGACGGAAGGATGCGGCCCCGCTGGCGGGTCGACGGCTTCCACAATCCGGCGCGGCCCTCGGGAGCCTCGCGCACCTTCGTCGGCTTCAAGGACGGGATCATCAACCCGGATACGGCCTCGTCCAAGGAGATGGACCGGCTCGTATGGGTGAAGCCTTCCTCCGGCGAGCCGGCCTGGGCCGCGGGCGGCTGCTACCAGGTGCTTCGCCTCATCCGCTTCCGAGTGGAGTCCTGGGACAAAGTACCGAACGCGACGCAGGAGAAGATCTTCGGCCGCCGCAAGGCGTCCGGCGCTCCCCTGGACGGCCGCCGTGAGGAGGACCTGCCGGACTACGGCAAGGATCCGCACGGCAAGAAGACCCCGCTGGACTCCCACATCCGGCTCGCCAATCCGCGCACGGCCGAAACCGCCGACTCCCTCCTCCTGCGCAGGAGTTACAACTACGACGGCGGATTCGACACGGACGGCAGCCTCGACCTCGGACTGGTCTTCTGCTGCTACCAGCAAGACGTCGTGCGGCAGTTCGCCACGATGCAGAAGAGGCTCGCGGGCGAGCCGCTCGCCCGGTTCGTCTCGCCGACCGGCGGCGGGTACTTCTTCGCGCTGCCCGGGGTGCGCAACGCCTCCGACTGGTTCGGCTCGGCCCTGCTGAAGACCTGACCCGCCCGTGTTCGTGTGACCGGAGCCCCTACCTCACCGGCCGGGCAGTGGCGGGCGGACGAGCGGAGGCGGGGGCGTGCCGGAGCCCGGAGGGCAGTACGTCGCGTTCGGGGAAGACGGCCGTCCCGTCCGCCGTGCCGACGACGGGTGATGTCCCCGTCCAGCGGCCCAGGGCGATCTCGGCGGTGATGCCGGGACCGAACCCGGCGATCAGACCCGTGCCGGAACCGGCGACCCGGTCTTCCTCGAAGAGGCGGTCGAGGGCGTCGAAGACGACGGCGCTCGCGATGTTTCCACGCTCGGTGAGCGTCGCGCGGCTGAACCTGAAGGTCTCCGGCGGGAGGTCCAGGAAGTGGGAGAGGTCGTCCAGGATGCGCGGACCACCGGCATGGACGATGTAGAAGTCCAGGTCGGAGACGTCCCAGAGATGCTGGTCCGCGAGCGTACGCAGTGCGGGCGCGAGCATCTCCATCGTGCCCGGGACCCGCTTGTCCAGGAGGAAGTGGAAGCCGGTGTCGCGGACGCTGTAGGAGATCCAGTCCTCCGTGTCCGGGACCAGGTGCGAGCCGTTGCGCTCCAGCGCCACGCCCGTGCCGCCCTCGCCGCGTACGACGGCTGCGGCGAGGGCGTCGCCGAACAGTCCGTTGGACAGCAGCGATCCCACTCCCAGGTCGGTCGGCTGGTAGCACAGCGAGCAGAACTCGCAGGCGACGATGAGTACGTTGGATTGCGGATAGGCGAGGCAGAAGTCGTGGGCCCGGTTGATCGCGGCACCGCCGGCCGCACACCCGAGCTGGGCGATGGGCAGCTGGCGGGTGTTGGAGCGGAACCCGAGCGAATTGATCATCCATGCCGTCATCGAGGGCATCATGAACCCGGTGCACGAGACGTAGATCAGCAGATCGATGTCCCGGGCCTTCAGTTCGGCGTGGTCGAGCGCGCGTTCGACCACGTCGGGGACGCGTGACTTGGCCTCCGCGGTGTACAGCAGGTTGCGCTGCTCGAATCCCGGATGGCGCAGGGTGTCGGCGATCGGCTGGACGATGTGCCGGGTGAGTACGCCGGTGTTCTCGATCAGCCGCAGGGCCAGGCCCAGTTGCTCGTGGCCGGAGTGCAGCTGCCGGGCGAGTTCCAGTGTTTCGTCGAGAGTGATGATGTGGTCAGGGACGGCGATGGCCGGCCTGCACAGGGTGGTCATGGCTGCTTCCCTCCGCGACTGCGGTCGATGGGTATCGTCGGCGTCACCGGACGACAGGGAGGGTCCGGGGGGCGGCGCCGGATCGAGCCGGTGTTCCAGGCGGTCTCGTCCCCGAACGCCATGTGACGCGGTGTGCCGTGCTCCAGGCCCTTCGCATGGTCGGACAGGCAATGCCACACACCGGCGACAGAACTCATGTGCGTACTCCAGCCCTGGTTTCACGGGAACCTGCTCATATAGACCCCGGGGTGGTCGCCGGGAAACACGCCATGCCGCCTTGTCCCTCGCACAGCCCACGCAACTGGCCCCGTTCGGGTCATGGCGGAACCCGGCCCCTCCCGCGAAGGCCGGCCCCCGTCGCGCCGGTCAGTACGCGTCTCCCGTCGTCGACGACGTGATGATGTCGCCGTGCGCGAAGTCGCCGGGCGGAATGCCCGGGTGGTGCCCTTCGGTACGTGGACGCGGGGCGGAAGTCCCGAGGGCGAGCCGGGAGACGATGCGGTAGCGGTCGCCGCGGTAGACCGAGTGGACGTACTCGACGGGATGGCCCGCGGTGTCGGTGGTGAGGCGTTCCACCAGCAGGGCCGGGGAGAGCACCGGAACGTCGAGCACGGCGGCCTCGGCCTCGTTGACGACGGTCGGCTCGATCGACTGCACCGCCTGGTCGACGTACACCTGGTGCTGCTCCCGCAAGTGGTCGTACAGATCGCCCGCCTCCAGTTCCTGCGGGCTGAGGGAGGGGACCAGTTCGGCGGGGATGTGGAGGTGCTCGATGGCCATCGGCGTCCCGTCGACCAGCCGCAGCCGGGCGATGTAGACCACCTCGGCCGCGGGGGAGACGCGCAGCTTGCGGCCGATGCGGCGCCCGCACGGATGGTGTCGAGCTTCAGCAGCCTGCTGGACCAGGTGCCCGCCGCGCGGGGCACGGCCATCGCGGCGTCGCCGGAGACGAGTTCCTGGGTGATCTTGGCGGGGGCGACGAACATGCCGCGGCCGTGTTCGCGTACGAGCTGCCCGGTGGCGACGAGTTCGTCCACGGCGGCGCGCAGGGTGGGGCGGGAGACGCCCAGTTCGGCGCTGAGAGTGCGCTCCGAGGGGATGGCGTCGCCGGGCCGGCGTGACTCGATCAGCCCGAGGAGGAATTCCCGGACCCGCTCCCGCTTCAGTACGGCACCTGAGGAGCTGTTCTCCATGGACCTGACCTCTCTGCTCTGTCGTCGATGACTGGTCTGGTGGTAAAGGCTAGTTCAATCGAAGGAACGCGTCATGGATGCCTCAACAGCCTTTGAATACAGTAGGGTTGACGCGCCCATTGGTCTATGCCACCTTCTAGCCACATCGTTGTTCAGTTGGCCAACTGGTCAATTCTCTTTCGAGGTGACCCCGTGAAGATCCGCTTCATCGCCGCTGCCTCAGCTCTCGCAGCCACTACCGCGCTCACCGCCTGCAGCACCTCGTCGTCCGGCTCCGACGCGGCGGCCGGCCCCGGCAGGCTCACCGTATGGATCATGAAGGACAGCGTCTCCGACGCGTATCTCCAGCGATTCGAGAAGGACTTCGAGCAGCGGCACAAGGACACCGACCTCGACATCCAGATACAGGAGTGGGACGGCATCGGTGAGAAGATCACCGCCGCGCTCGCGAGCAAGGACGCCCCGGACGTCATCGAGGTGGGCAACACCCAGGTCGCGCAGTACGCACAGAGCGGCGGAGTGCTCGACCTCAGTGACAGGACGGGGGACCTGCGGGGCGGCGACTGGCTGCCCGGTCTTGCCGAGCCGGGGAAGGTCGACGGCAAGCAGTACGGCATCCCCTGGTACGCGGCCAACCGCGTCGTGATCTACAACAAGGATCTTTTCAGGAAGGCGGGCATCACCTCCCCGCCGAGGACCCGTGACGAGTGGCTGCGGATCACCGCAGAGCTCAACCAGGGCAGGACACAGGGCATCTACCTCCCCGGACAGAACTGGTACACCCTCGCCGGCTTCATCTGGGAGGAGGGCGGCGAGCTCGCCCAGGAGAGCGGCGGCAGTTGGAAGGGAGCGCTCGACAGCCCCGAGGCACTCAGAGGCATGGACTTCTACCAGCGGCTCCAGGCGCTGGGCAAGGGCCCGGAGGACTCCGACGAGGCCAAGCCGCCGCAGGCGGAAGTCTTCGCCAAGGGCGACGTCGCCCAGATCATCTCAGTCCCCGGCGGTGCGAAGATCGTGGAACAGGCCAACCCGGCCCTGGCGGGGAAACTCGGTTTCTTCCCGATCCCCGGCAAGGCGGCGAGCAGGCCCGGAGCGACCTTCACCGGTGGCTCCGACCTGATCATCCCCGCCGCCTCCGCCCGCCAGGACGCGGCGTACCAGGTGGTCAAGTCGCTCACCGGGGAGAAGTGGCAGACGGATCTGGCCAGGACCATGAGCTACGTCCCCAACAGGACGTCGCTGGCCGGGGTCATCGAGGACAACGAGGGGACCGCCGCCATGGCCGCCGCGGCCGCGCAGGGACGTGCCACGCCCAACTCCCCGCAGTGGGCCGCCGTCGAGGCCACCAACCCGATCAAGCAGTACATGACCGCCGTGCTGACCGGAAGCGACCCGCAGAAGGCCGCGAAGGGCGCCTCGGACGCCATCAGCAAGACCCTCGGCCCATGAGCGGGGCCCGGCCGGGGAAGAGATCATGAGGCGTCCCGGAGCCCTTGGCCCTATCTGCTCATCGCGCCCGCCGTCATCGGCGTCGTCCTCCTGCTCGCCTACCCCTTCGCCCGCAACCTGCTGATCTCCTTCCAGCACTACGGGATGGCGGAACTGATCCGGGGAGACGCGGGCTTCGCCGGCCTGGAGAACTACCAGGAGATCCTGCGCGACGACGAGTTCTGGCAGGTGGTCCGCCGCACGCTGGGATGGACCGCGGTCAACGTCGTCCTCATCATGGTGATCGGCACGGCCGTCGCGCTGATGCTCCAGGGACTGGGCAGGCGGATGCGGACCCTGGTCCTGAGCGGACTGGTGCTCGCCTGGGCCAGCCCCGTCATCGCCACGACCACCGTCTTCCAGTGGCTCTTCTCCTCCCGCCTGGGAGTGGTCAACTGGCTGCTGGTCCGGCTCGGGTTCGACTCCTTCGAGAACTACTCCTGGCTGGCGCACGGACCGGCGGCCTTCACCGTCCTGGTCCTGCTCGTCGTATGGCAGTCCGTGCCGTTCGCCGCCATCACCCTGCACTCCGCGCTGACCACGGTCCCCACCGAACTCTTCGAATCCGCCCGCATCGACGGCGCCGGCGGCTGGCGGATCTTCCGCTCCATCACCCTGCCCGTCCTGGGGCCCGTCTTCGGTCTGGTCCTGAGCCTCGAAGTCATCTGGGTCTTCCGGTGCTTCGCCCAGATCTGGGCCGTCACCAAGGGCGGGCCCGGCGGAGCGACCACCACCCTGCCGGTCTACTCCTACCAAGTGGCGCAGTCGCTGCACCGCTACGACCTCGGAGCGGCCGCGGCGACCCTCACCGTACTCATCCTGGTCGCCGCGCTGATCCTCTACTTCCGTCAGATGTTCCGGCAGGAGGCCGAGCTGTGAGACCTGTCCCCACGTCCGCCTCCGCAGTACTGCGCAGACTGCCCCTGAACACGGGCGCGCTCATCGTCTTCGCGCTCTGCGTCTTCCCCGTGTACTGGATGGTCCTCACCGCCCTCAAGCCCACCGCGGACATCCAGGCCGAGACTCCCGTGTTCCTGCCCACCGCGCTGACGCTGGAACACTTCTCCGCAGCGGTGAACGCCGACGGCTTCTGGTCCTTCTGGCGCAACAGCCTCATCGTCACGGCCGGTTGTGTGCTGCTGGCCCTGGCGGTGGCCCTCGGCTCGGCCTTCGCGGTGGCCAGGCTGCGCTGGAAAGGCCGCCGCGGCTTCGTCCTGATGGTCTTCCTCGCGCAGGTCGCCCCCTGGGAGGCGCTGCTGATCCCGATGTACGTCATCGCCCGCGACACCGGCATGCTCGACAGGCTCGCCACCCTCACCCTCGTCTACTTCATGATCACCCTGCCGTTCACCATCGTGACCCTGCGCGGCTTCCTCACGGCGATCCCCGTGGAACTGGAGGAGGCCGCCCAGGTGGACGGCTGCACCCGCACCGCCGCGTTCCGGAGGGTCACCTTCCCCCTCCTCGCGCCCGGACTGCTCGCCACCTCGCTCTTCGGCTTCATCACCGCCTGGAACGAGTTCGCCTTCGCCAACATGCTGATCATCAAGAACCAGGACGACCGCACCCTCCCGGTCTGGCTCTCCTCGTTCTCGAACGTCTTCGGCACCGACTGGGGCGCCACCATGGCCGCCTCCACGCTCTTCGCCCTGCCCGTCCTCATCCTCTTCCTGGTGCTCCAGCGCCGGGTCGCCGCCGGGATGACCGGCGGCGCGGTCAAGGGATAGGAGACACCGTGTCCCTGCCGCGCCCCCGCCTCGGCCTTGTCCCGACGCCCTCGCAACTCAGCCTGACCCAGGGCTGGTTCACCTTCGACGACACCACGGCGATCCGCGCCGCCCCCCGGCGCCGAACCGGCGGCCGCGCTGCTGCGCACCCTGCTGGCCCCGGCGACCGGCCTGCCCGCTGCCCCTCGCCGCGGACGGCCGGGTCGTTCTCCTCCTCGACCCCGGACTCACCGGTCTCGGCACGCAGGGATACGGGCTCACCGTCGGCGGCGACGCGGTCCTGCTGCGGCGCCGCCCGGCCCGAAGGACTGCTGCACGGCGTCCAGACCGTCCGGCAGCTCCTGCCGTCCGCCGCGCTGTCGGCCGGACCGGTACGCGGCACACGGTGGTCCGTACCGTGCGTACAGATCACGGACGTGCCCCGGTTCGCCTGGCGCGGCGCGATGCTCGACGTGGCCCGCCGCTTCCAGCCCGTTTCGTTCCTGCGGCGCTTCACCGACCTGCTGGCCCTGCACAAACTCAACGTGCTGCACCTGCACCTGACCGACGACCAGGGCTGGCGGATGCCCGTCGCCGCGTACCCCAGGCTCACCGAGGTGGGAGGGGTGCCGCACGGCGGCGCGTACACCCGCGAGGAGCTGAGCGCCCTGGTGGCGTACGCCGCCGACCGGGGAGTCACCGTCGTACCGGAGATCGAGATGCCCGGTCACGTGCGCGCCGCCCTCGCGGCCTACCCGCACCTGGGCAACCGGCCCGAGCGGCGACTGGAGGTGTGGAACCGCTGGGGGGTGTGCGACACCGTCCTGGGCGTCCACGACGAGGTCCTCGGCTTCTGCCGCAGCGTACTGGACGAGGTCATGGAAACCTTCCCCTCGCCGTACGTCCACATCGGCGGCGAGGAGTGCCCGGCCACCGAGTGGCACCACGCGCCCGCCGCCCTGGCGCGCGTCGCCGCGGAAGGGCTGGCCGGACCCGAAGCCCTGCACGGCTGGTTCATGGAGCGCATCGGCGCCTTCCTGGGCGCGCGCGGGCGCCGGCCACTGGGCTGGACCGCCACCGGAGACGACCTGCCGGCCGCTTTCACGGCCCTGGCCTGGCGCGAGGGCGACCACGGACTGGCCGCCGCCCGCCGCGGCCAGGACGTGATCATGGCCCCCTACCGCTCCACGTACCTCGACTACCCGCAGTCCGCGCTCCCGGAGGAGCCGCCCGGCCAGCCCGGCGAGGTGGTCGGCCTGCGGACCGTCGACGAGACCGACCCCGCACCCGCCCACTGGGAACCGGCGGCCGCGGCCCGGGTGCTCGGCACCCAGGCCCAGCTGTGGACGGAGTACGTCCCCACTCCCGCGCACGCCGAATACCTCGCCTTCCCCCGGCTGTGCGCACTGGCCGACACCGCGTGGTCGGGCGGCCACGACTGGCCCGGGTTCCAGGCACGACTGCACCACCACAGCGCCCGGCTCGACGCCCTGAAGGTGGCGGGCCGCCCCTCCAGCATCCGTCTTCGTCCCGAAAGGAACATCAGGTGACCAGCATCAGCATCAGCACAGACGGCAGCGGTACCAGCACCGGCAGGAGAGCGCGCACCACACGGGCACGCGCGGCCCTGGCCGCCGCCCTCGTGGCCGCCCTGGGCTGCGCCACTCTGTCGGCGGGCCCCGCCGCCGCGGCGGACGAGTCGCTGGCGGTCCAGTACCGGCAGAGCGCCACCGGGAGCGACCAGGCCGAACCCTGGTTCAAGGCCGTCAACACCGGCAGCGCCCCGGTCTCCCTCAGCCAGGTCAAGATCCGCTACTACTTCAAGGCCGACGCCGGCGCCTCGTACACCTTCGCCTGCTCCTGGGCGGTCAAGGGCTGCGGGAACATCACCGGCACCTTCGGCACCCTCGCCAAGCCGACCGCCACCGCCGACCGCTACCTGGAGATCGGCTTCACCGCTGGTGCCGGAACCCTCGCGCCCGGCGCGGACACCGGCGACATGCAGCTGCGCTTCCACCGCTCCGACTGGCAGCCGCTGAACCAGAGCGACGACTACTCCTTCGGCCCCGCCCAGACGGCGTACGGGAACTGGTCCAAGGTCACCGCCAGTGTCGGTGGCACGCCGGTGTGGGGAACGGCGCCCGAGGGCAACGACCCGGGCCCCGGCCCCGGCCCGACCGATCCGCCGGCCGACGGCGCCACGCTCTTCGACGACTTCGACTACACCTCGCACACCGATCCGGCGATCGGAGCCCACGGCTGGAGCGTGCGCTCCAACTCGGGCGGCCCCGGGGTGCCGGGCGCGACCTGGGCGGCGCAGAACGTCACCTTCGTCAAGGAGGGGACCAACTCCATCATGAACCTGGAGACTTCGACGGCCGGCACTGCAGAGTCGACGAAGCACACCGAAGTCCTCACCAAAGCCACGAAGTTCAAGAACGGTACCTACGCGGCGCGGGTGAAGTTCTCCGACGCCCCGAAGTCGGGCCCCGACGGCGACCGTCTCGTGCAGACGTTCTTCACCATCAACGACCTCAAGGCCCCGATGGCGGACGACTACGCCGAGTACGACTTCGAGTACCTCCCCAACGGCGGCTGGGGCGAGCCGGGCAACATCCTCTACACCACCTCGTGGGAGACCTACCGGCCCGACCCCTGGGAGGCGGTCAACCAGCACTCCGAGGTCCGCACGAGCTACACGGGCTGGCACGACCTCGTCGTCACCATCGACGACAGCAACATCACCTACCACGTCGACGGGCAGGAATTCGGCCGTCATGACGCCCGCTATCTGCCCGAGCGGCCGATGTCCATCAACTTCAACCAGTGGCTCATCGACCTCGCGGGGCAGACCGGCACCACACCGCGCGCCTACGACCAGAAGGTCGACTACGTGCTCCATGTCAAGGACCGGACGCTGACTCCGGCGCAGGTCACCGCCCGGGTCGCCGCGTTCCGGGCAGCAGGGACGGCCTTCGAGGACACGGTGCCGGGCGGCCAGTGACCGTACTCCGGTGGGCGGACGGACGGCGGGCGGACGCCGACCGGGCGTCCGCCCGCCGGCCGGCCCGGCCAGACTCCCGCCCCGGGCAGGCGGTCAGGGGTGCGCACTGTGGTCGTTGCGCCGGTGAATCCGCCCGGGCGCAGCCGCAGAGGCCCGGCCACGACTGCGGTATGGGTGTGGCTCTCTGTCCGCCACCGAGTTCACCGCCACGTCGGCCGCGCCGCTGGAGGTGGCCGCGGCGGCGGCTCTCAGCCCCACCGTCACGGGAGGCACCTCAGCGGACGGAGTGTGCCTCCTCCGCCCCCGGACGGTCGAACTGGGTGCGGTACAGCTCCTGGTACCGGCCTCCGGCGGCCAGCAGTTCCGCGTGGGTCCCGCGTTCGACGATCCGGCCCTCCTCGACGACCAGGATCAGGTCGGCGGCTCGTACGGTCGAGAGCCTGTGGGCGATCACCAGGGCGGTACGGCCCTCGAGCGCCTCGTCCAGAGCCTCCTGGACGGCCGCCTCGGAGGTGGAGTCGAGGTGGGCGGTCGCCTCGTCGAGGATGATGCGCTGGCGGGCCAGCAGCAGCCGGGCGATGGTCAGCCGCTGCCGCTCGCCGCCGGAGAACCGGTAGCCGCGTTCGCCCACGACGGTGTCGAGGCCGTCGGGCAGCGAGGCCACCAGAGCGTCGAGGCGGGAGCGGCGCAGGGCGTCCCAGATGTCGTCCTCGGTGGCGTCGGGCCGGGCGAGGAGCAGGTTGGCGCGTACGGACTCGTGGAAGAGGTGACCGTCCTGGGTGACCATGCCGATGGTCTCGCGGATCGAGGCGGCGCTCAGGTCCCGTACGTCGACGCCGTTCAGCCGTACGGAACCGGAGTCGGCGTCGTACAGCCTCGGCAGGAGCTGCGCGATCGTGGACTTGCCCGCGCCGGAGGAGCCGACCAGAGCGACCATCCGGCCGGGCTCGGCGCGGAAGGAGACACCGTGCAGAACCTCGGCGGCGTCACGGGAGTCGAGGGTCGCGACTTCTTCGAGGGACGCGAGGGAGACCTTGTCGGCGGAGGGATAGGCGAAGGAGACCCCGTCGAACTCCACGGAAACCGGCCCGTCCGGCACCCGGCGGGCGTCCGGCTTCTCGGCGATCAGCGGCTCGAGGCCGAGGATCTCGAAGACCCGCTCGAAGCTCACCAGCGCGCTCATCACCTCGACCCGGGCGCCGGCCAGCGCGGTCAGCGGGGCGTAGAGGCGGGTCAGGAGCAGGGCGAGGGCGACGACGGCTCCAGGGTCGAGGCTGCCGCGCAGCGCGTAGTAGCCGCCGAGTCCGTAGACCAGGGCGAGTGCCAGGGCGGACACCAGGGTGAGGGCGGTGATGAACGCGGACTGGGTCATGGCGGTGCGGATGCCGATGTCCCGCACCCTGCGGGCGCGTGCGGCGAATTCCGCGGACTCGTCGGCCGGGCGTCCGAAGAGCTTGACGAGGGTCGCGCCGGGGGCGGAGAAGCGTTCGGTCATCTGGGTGCCCATGGCGGCGTTGTGGTGGGCGGCCTCGCGCTGCAGCTTCGCCATCCGGGAACCCATCCGGCGGGCGGGGACGACGAACACCGGCAGCAGGACGAGGGCGAGCAGGGTGATCTGCCAGGAGATGCCGAGCATCACGGTGAGAGTCAGCAGCAGGGTGACGAGGTTGGAGACGACGCCGGAGAGAGTGTTGCTGAAGGCCCGCTGAGCGCCGATGACGTCGTTGTTGAGCCGGCTGACGAGTGCGCCGGTCCGGGTGCGGGTGAAGAAGGCGACCGGCATGCGCTGGACGTGGTCGAAGACCGCCGTACGGAGATCGAGGATCAGCCCCTCGCCCAGGGTGGCCGACAGCCGGCGCGTCAGCAGACCGAGACCCGCCTCGGCGACGGCGATGGCGGCGATGAGGAGCGCGAGCCGGGTGACCGTGCCGGTCTCCCGGCCCTGGACGATCGCGTCGATGACGTTGCCGGCGAGGACGGGTGTGGCCACCGCGAGCAGGGCGGTGACCACACTGAGCAGCAGGAAGCGGTACAGCTGCCGGCGGTGCGGCCGGGCGAAGGAGGCGATGCGGCGCAGGGTGGCCCGGGAGAAGGGCCTCCGGTCCTGTTGGGCGTTCATCGCGCTGTGCAGCGATGTCCACGCGGTGACTTCCATGTCCATGAGGTGCCTCCGGGGCTGGTGGGCCGACGCGGTGCCCGTCGGCCGGCGTGGCCCGGGGCGCACACGGAAAGTTAGATCCTGAACCGGACTTGAGGTCAAGGGAAGCCGCGGCCACCGGCCCTTGCACGCCGCTCGGGCCGGTGCCCGGCCACGGGGCGCCACCCCCGGGCGGTCTCGGCCCGCACCGCGTCGAGCTGCGCGACGGTCTCGTCCGCCCCGGCTCCCGCCTTGCGCAGAATGGCGCTTTCACGGGCCCACCCGGTGACGGTCCGTGGCGTCGCCCCGGGGGCACGGCCTCGGAGCCGCCCGGCGCGGGCACGACGAGGGCGATGCCGTCGCAGCCCGGGCAGCGGACGAGGACCGTGTCCGTGAAGCCGTACGCCGTGTACCGCCGATCGCGGAACCGGGAGGAGAGGGGGCAGGTGTCGCTGTCATCGGGGAAGTGTGCGGCGCGAAAAATCATTTGATCACCAGGATTATGGTGCCCGCATGGCGACTGCACTCCGCCTGGAGAAGATCACTGCTGACAATTTCGATGCCGCGATCGGCTTGAAGGTCCGCCCCGACCAGGAGCACTTGGTCGCTCCGGTCGTGAAGTCCCTCGCCGAGGCGTACGTGTACCCCGGCACAGCCTGGCCCCGTCTGATCCTCGACGGTGACCGGCCCGTCGGCTTCCTCATGGCCTTCCTCGGCATCGACTTCGCCGGCGACGGCAAGGGCACCGACATCCGTTCGGGCCTCTGGCGCCTCAACATCGCGGCCGGCGAGCAGGGCCGCGGCTACGGCCGCTTCGCGGTCGAGTCCGTGGCCGCCGAAATCCGCCGCCGCGGCGCACCCGCCTCACCACCACCTGGCACCCGGGTGAGGACGGCCCCGAGCGCTTCTACCTCGGGCTCGGGATCCGGCCGACAGGGGAGATGAGCGGAGACCAGAGGGTGGGAGAGCTGGAGTTGGGGTAGGCACGGAACCGCCCGGCAGCCCCTGGGCCCGGCCGGGAGGGGGAAGTCACGCCCGCGTTCCTCTTTCGAGTGAACTGCCGCGTGTGTGCTTGGGAAGATCGGCGACGTTTCCGGGTTGGTTTTGTGCGGTTTTCGCATGCGACGGCACGTTTTCTCCCTCGGGGAATTGCCGGTCACGCGGCCCGCGAGTGGTCGGGGCGTGAAGTTAGTATCCCCACCGTCCGCACGGCGCGTGCAATTGCACGCGAAATTCCACGATCCCCTTCGTGGGCGCGTCCGTTCCTGTGTCCGGAGCGGTCGCCGCAGTCGTGTTGCGGAGTTGTTCGAACGGTTCGACGAGAGAGGTGTTATGCGACGGGTCAGTATCAGTAATGGAGTTCCGGCCGGTTCTCTGGTGAACGTCACCTGGGTGAAAAGCCGGCACAGCAACGCGGTGGGCAACTGCGTCGAGGTGGCGGCCCTTTCGTGCGGTGAGGTCGCAGTCCGCAACTCCCGCGATCCGCAGGGGCCGGCGCTGGTGTACACGCGTGCCGAGATCGACGCGTTTCTCGCCGGCGTCAAGGAAGGGGAATTCGATCACTTCGCCCTGGAGGGGCGCGCGACATAGCGGATATCGGGCGTGGACCGGGCTTCTGGCTGCAACACTCGTCTTCGACCCCTGTCGTTGAGCTGGAGCCGCTATGTCCGCCCTGCCGAACCGAGTCGTGTCCCTCGAGCGTTACCTGCAACGCCCCGGCCAGGCGCCCGTCCTGCTGAAGAGGCTGGTGGGCCGTCACCTGGCAGCCCTGCGCGAGGAGGCGGGCCTCTCGCAGGGGCAGGCCGCCAAGCGCGCCGGGTTCAGCAACTCGAAGATCTGCCGAATCGAGCAGGGCAGGGGCAAGAAGCCGGCCGAGGAGAAGGACGTGGCTCTTCTGCTCGGCCTCTACGGCGCCGGGCCGGACGAGGCATCTCTGATGCGGGAACTGCTGCACCGGGCGGAGGGATCCGTGTGGTGGCAGCGCTACAGCCACACCATGCTGCCCGAGTGGCTCGAGGAGTTCATCGGTCTGCAGGAGTCCGCGGAGACGATCCGTACCTACGAGGTGCAGCTCATCCCCGGGCTGCTGCAGACCGAGAGCTTCGCCCGTACTGTGATCAGCCTCGGTCTTCCGATGGCCGGCCGGGCCGAGGTGGAGCAGCGTACGCAGCTCCGGATGCGCCGCCAGGAGATGCTGGCGCGGCCGAATCCGCCTTCCCTGTGGGCGTTGATCGACGAATCCGCACTCCACCGGACACTGGGCAGGCCCGACGTGATGCGGGAGCAGCTGCAGCATCTGCTGGACGTTTCCAGGCTGTCGGACGAGAACTCCGCCATCACGCTGCAGGTGGTCCCCCGGAACGCTCCCGAGGCGTTGTCGTCCAACACCCCGTTCACCCATCTCCGTTTCCCCGAACAGGACGTGCCCGACGTCGTGTACCTGGAACAGCTCAACGGCGCGGAATTCCTGGAGCGCCCCGAGGCGACCGTGGAATACCGCGCCCTGCTGGACCGCCTCTCCGCGGCAGCCCTCACGCCCAGAGCCACTCGGGAGCTGTTGAAGAAGACCATCCAGGACCTCTCCGCCTGACGCGGGAGTCCGGAGTGCGCGTACGGATCACCGGATCCGGGCGACACCGCCGAACTCGGTCCACTCATCGGTCTCCTGGCGCGGAGCCACGTCGGAGTCGGGCCGCCACGTGGAGACTTCCACGAGCCCGGGGTGGACGATGTCCATACCCTCGAGGAACGCGTGTACGTCGCTCTCCTCGCGGACGCGTCCCCACCTTCCCTGTGTGCTCTCCCGCATGAAGTCGGTGACGAATTCACGCACCGCGGCGTCAGGGCTGACGAGTTGGCACACCACCAAGAAGCTGCCCGGGGCCAGGCGCGATGCCACGCGGCGGACGAGACCGGCCGGATCGTCGTCGTCGGGAATGCAGTGCAGCACCGACACGAACAGTGCGGCCACCGGCCGGCTCAGGTCGATGAGCCGCCGGGTGTCGGGGTGGCCGAAGATGCCGTCGGTGTCCCGCATGTCGGCGTGGATGACGGCGGTGGAGGTGTTCTCCTCCAGGAGGGCGCGGCCGTGTGCCAGCACGATCGGGTCGTTGTCTATGTAGACCACCCGGGAGGACGGGTCGACGCGCTGGGCGACCTGGTGAACATTGTCACGGGTCGGCAGGCCGGACCCGTGGTCGATGAACTGGCGCACGCCGTACTCCGCCGCCAGGGTCCTCACCACACGCTGCAGAAAGCGCCGGTTGTTCACGGCCAAGGCCTTCGTGCTGGGCACCTGCTCCAGCAGCTGCGCGCAGGCCTTCTGATCGGCGGGGTAACTGTCCTTGCCGCCGAGGAGAAAGTCGTACATGCGGGCCACGCTCGGTACGGTCACGTCGATTGATGCGGACAGCGGTCGATCCCCGTGGTTCATCCGGCCCCTCACCGCACTGTTGTGACAGCGCGTCGCTTCGGTGAAGCCCACATGGTAAGCAAGGCGGAGGCGGCGGAACCAGACCTCGATGGAGGGAAGCGGAGGCTCGCGGAAGCGGACTGGTCGTTCGGCATATGACAGGCACGTCGGCGGGCGCGTCGGTGGCCGGGCGGGTGTGTACCGGGGCCTCGCGCGGATCCCGCGGGCCGGTGCGGGGACTCAGGCCGTCGGCAGGCTGCGCCGGGCCGCGCTGAGCCAGCTGCTGACCGTCGGCTCCTGCACTCCCATGAGAGCGGCGGCCTGCCTCGGTGTCAGGGAGAGGTGGTGGCACAGGACCACCGCATCGGCCTGGACGGCCGGTAACCGCCCGTGAACGTCCTCACGGCCCGCCGAAGCCGGCGCGGTGTGCTCCACCGACGACGTGATCAGGTGGCCGAGCAGCCGCCAGGCCACGGCGGCCGGGCAGGAACTGCTCAGCGCCGTGGGCCAGATCAGGGCCAACTGCCCCAGGGCGGTCTCCACCACCGCCCGGCCCGCCTCGGCATCGGTGAGCCGGGCCTGGGCATAGCGCAGGTACGCATCCCGGTGCAGCAGGCAGAACGCGGTGTAGTCCAGCGGCAGACAGACTGCCAGTGGCTCCGGCGGCCCGGAGGGGTGGTGGGCCCGTACGCTGCTGCGACCGGACCCGGGCTGGTGAGGTGCCCCGGCCATGTGGGTGATCTCCTTTCCGGGGTGTCGGCGCAAGCAGGTCGCGGGTCGGGGGAGACGGGCGATGCCGGGCGGTGTCTCCCGGCCCGGACCCGTGGTCTTTGGCACGGGAGGGGAAGGTGCTGGTCTCCGGCGTGACAGCCGGGAAATCAGGGCCTGAGTTTCACTGCGGGTGACTGTGGTGTGTGGTTGCCGTGTCCTGCCGCGGACACGAAAGACCCCGCAGCGGAAAATCGGTCACGCATGGGTTTCCTTTCCTTGGTGGCCTTCTCCCCGGAGGCTTCGGTGACTTCACAATTTATTCCGAGGTTCTTCGGCGTCGCGTATGCCGTGTGAATGAACGGTAGCGCCTGCGCTGCCGGGTCGCCATCAATTCTCTTCCCGTAGCAAATGCTTCACCGGCCCGGGAAATGAAATTGCAGAACAACCGGAACCTGTTATTCATGCAATTTCGCAACCTGCTCTGGCCTGCGTTACGGCAGGTCAAAACCAGTCACGGTTCAAAATATTATGAACATTCCACGTCGAATTCGGACGGCGTCACCAGCGGGCCGGAGGGTTCCTGCGCGACAGGTGTCCCGTCACTGTGTGGAATCGCACGCCGGCGAAGGCGGACGACTTGTCACCCGGGGCGGGGGACTCGCCGACCCGGGCGGTGACGCCGTCGCGGCCGGCCCTCGGCCTGCCCGCGCCGGCTCTCAGGAGCCCCGGCGGGGCGTTCCGGACGGTTTCCCGAGGGGCGCGGCCGTGACCGGCGACGGGCACGCATCGCCGGGGAATAACCGGCATCCGGTGACGACTTGTCCCCGGACATGACTGCCATTGCGTTCAACCCGCGCACGCTGCTCGCGGAAAGCAGGCTCGGTGTCCTCGCGACCATCAAGAAGGACGGCCGGCCCCAGCTCTCGCCCGTCATGCCCTCCTACGACCAGGAGGCCGGTGTCCTCTATGTCTCGATGACCGAAAGGTCGGCCAAGACGGCGAACCTGCGCCGGGATCCACGAGCCGCGCTGGAGGTCACCAGCCCCGACGGAACGGCCTGGGCCACCGCCGAGGGCACGGTGACACTGGTCGGGCCGGGAACGGACCCCCACGGCACCGAGGTCGAAGCACTGGTGGACTACTACCGCATCGCCGCCGGGGAGCACCCGGACTGGGACGAGTACCGGTCGGTGATGGTGTCCGACCGCAGGGTGCTCATGGTGATGGCGGTCGACCACGTGTACGGCGCCGATCTGCGCTGAGAGTGCGCCGAAGGGACTCCTCGTATGACCAGGTCCGCGCCGGCACCCGGTTCGTTCGACGGGCAGGCTCGCCGGACGAACCGGTGGGACGCGAGAGCGCTACGCGTCTTCGAAGCGCGCTACGAAGCGTCGCTGCCAGGGGGTCTCCACAGCGCGACGGTGGTAGTGCCGGCGGACGAACTGTACGGCCCGGTCCGCCGGGACCCCGTCAAGAACGGCCATGCAGGCCAGAGCCGTTCCTGTCCGTCCGCGCCCACCACCGCAGGCGACCTCGACGCGTTCGCTCGCCGCCCGGCTCAGCGCCTCCTCGAAAACGCTCCGGGCCTGCCGGGGGTCCTCGGGAAGCCAGAAGTCGGGCCAGCGCAGCCACCGGGCGTCCCACTCGGTCGACGGGGGCCGCTTCCCGAGCAGATGGACCGCGAAGGACGGAGCCGGTCCTGGAGGGAGGGGGTGACGCAGGCCCCGGCCGCGCACCAGGACGCCCGAGGGGAACCGTATGATCCCGGGCTCTGCCGAACCCCAGCTCTCCGCCATACGGCCATGCTACCGACGGCCGGCCGAACCCGTCGTCGCACCGCGTGCCCCACCTTCGGAACCGGACCTCAGCCGGTCGGCTCTCCGTCACGCGCCACGATGCGACCGCCGTGCACCACCATGTCGCGCTGCGGCATGTCCACCACGACCTGCGGCAGGCACTCGCCGCGTACGAGAACGAAGTCGGCCGGGGAACCGGGCTCGAGGTCCGCGTGGGCGAGGCCCATGACGTCCGCGCCGCCGTGCGCCGCCACGCGGTAACAGTCCGCCAGTTCCTCGTCGAGGCGGACATCCGTGACCCAGCCCAGCAGATGCGCGCGGTGCAGCATGTCGGCGTTGCCGAACGGGCTCCACGCGTCGCGCACCCCGTCGGATCCGAGGCCCACGCGCACGCCGTGCTCCCGCAGCCGCGCGATCGGCAGTACCAGCGAGGCGGACGGCGCCACCGTCGTCAGCGAGATGCCGAGGTCTCCCAGGTCGGCGGCGACCGTGCCGAGTTCGCGGTCGGTGAGGCCGGGCAGGCAGAAGACGTGGCTGAGGGTGATCTTCCCGCGCAGGGACAGGGCCCGCGTACGGTCGATGATGCCGCGCAGCTCCGTGAGCCCCTTCTCGCCCCGGTCGTGCAGGTGGATGTCCAGGCCGACACCGTGCCGGTCCGCGATGCCGAAGACCAGGTCGAGCTGCTCGTCGAGCGCCTCGTCGAAACCGATCGGATCGATGCCGCCGATCATGTCGACGGCTCCCGTGCGCGCGGCCTCCTCGAGCAGCTCGGCGGTGCCGGGGGTGCGGACGACGCCGTGCTGCGGGAACGCCACGATCTGGACGTCGAGCGCGTGCCGCAGACGCTTGCGGGCCGCGCCCACACCTTCGACGCCGGCCAGATCGTAGGCCGGGGCCACGTCCGCGTGGGCGCGCATCGCCCGGGTGCCGCGGGACACGGCATGTGCCATCAGGCCGTACGCGCGTTCCGCGACGGGGCGACGCCGGCTGCGGAACAGTTCCACGTCCTGTTCGACGTAGTCGGCGATGCCGCTCGCCGGCTCGCGCGTCACCCAGGGGTCGCCCCACGTCGTCTTGTCGGGGTGGATGTGCGCGTCCACGAGCGACGGGAGCGCGATACGGCCGGCGCCGTCGATGACCTCGCCGTCCGCCGGCGCCCGGCGGTCCGTGATCCGGCCGTCCACGACCGTCAGGTCCACCGGGGTCTTCGCGCCGAAGGGACGTACGTTACGGAAGACCACGGCCCGGGAGGGGCGGCGCCGTGCCCGTGCGCGTCCATGCCCGCAGCGGCGCTGCCCCGGTCCGCCGCGTGGGCGGCGGTGGGCAGCGCGGCCGTGGTGCCGGCCAGCGCCGCGCCGGTGATCATGCTGCGCCCGGGACAGTCCGCCGGAAGAACTCGGGTACGGCTTCATGGGCACTCCTTCGGTGGTGCGGGCGGGGGAGGGAGAAGCGGCATTCTGCGGTGGTGCCGGGGGAGCCCGCCGGATCAACCGCGAGCCCCGCGCGCACGACCCGTACCGGTGTCTTCAGCACGGAGACGTCCGCCAGCGGATCACCGTCCACGACGATCAGGTCGGCCCGCCGAACCCGCGTGCGAGCCGGCCGGCGGTGCGTTCCACGCCGAGCAGCCGCGCCGCGACGGTCGTGGCCGTGCGGATCGCGTAGAGCGGCAGGCAGGCCGGCCTCACGCATCAGCTCCACTTCGCGGCCCACGGGAAGGACCTTCCCGCCCGAGGAGTCCGTGCCCGCCGCCAGCTCCACGCCCAGCTCGTGCGCGGCCACGACCGCCCGCTTCAGAACGGGCAGGTAGGTGCGGCCCCGCTCGGCGAGGACCGGGTCCGGCGATTCGGCCAGGCCGGCGATCGCGGTGAGCGTCGGTGTGAAGTACGTACCCCTGCGGCGCATTTCGTGCAGCGTGCGCTCACCGACGAACGCCCCGTGCTCCAGGGAGAGCACGCCCGCCGTCACCGCGTCGTGGCAGCCCTTCTCGCTGTAGCTGTGGCACAGGACGCCCTTGCCGCCGCGCCGGGCCGCGGCGACGACCTCGGACAACTGCTCGCGCGAGTACACCTGGGTCAGCGGGTCCTGGTCGGGCAGCCCCGCGCGTTCGTTGACACGCGTCTTGACGACGTCCGCGCCGAGCGCGAGGTTCACCTCGACGACCCGGCGCAGTGCCTCGGCCGAGCGCGCACCGTCCCGGAGGCGGGCCAGCGGTGTGAGGTCCGGGTCGGCCAGTACGGTGTCACCGAGGTCCGGGGTGACGAAGACTCCGGCGGCCTTCAGACGCGGTGCCTGGGCGGGGACCTGGCGCGCCAGCTCCCGTACGGCGATGTCCTGGTAGAAGTTGGTCGAACCGCTGCGGGCACTGGTCACGCCTGCGCGGACCGCGTCGCGGGCCTCGGCGGCGGTGCTCAGGTGGATGTGCGCGTCGATCAGGCCGGGCAGGACCCACGTGCCGTGGACATCGAGTGTCTTCGCGCCCTTCGGTACGGCGATGAGGGCCCGGGGGCCGGCCGCGCGCACGACCCCGCCCTCGATGACGACGACGGAGTCCTCGGTGACGTCGCCGGTCGCCGGGTCGAGCAGCGTGCCGCCCCGGACGACGAGGTCGCCGCCCCGTTCCGCGCCGCGCCGGCCCGTGCCGCCCTGTTCCGCCGACGCGGGGGAGGCCGCGCCACGGTGCTGCGAGCTCGGCAGCGCCCGCGAGAACTCCGCGGCGGGTCAGCCTGCCGGACGGGGGTGGCACAGCTTCGACGCACATGGGGGCTCCTCGGGGGTGGTTACCGCGGACCCACTGTTTGTATACCAAGATAAGGGAGCGGGCAAGGAATGCTCCGTTCCGCGCGGGCGGAAACAGGGGCGGGCGTCACTTTTCGCTGTCCCGTCGCATGCCGTGGAGTCGGCTTGTGCACCTGGATTGAGGGCTCGACTCGAAAGAACGGCTTCTGGTATACAAAGAAGTCACTGGGTGGACTTGAAGAGGGAGCGCAGCGCCACTGTCCTGCTGTCACGGACGTGCAGCAGTGTGCTCGCCGCCGCAGCGTCCTCGTCGCCCGCCGCGATGTGCCGGAACATTTCCGCGTGCTGTGCCCGCATGTGCGCAGGTTCCTCCCGCAAGCCGAACAAGAGCTGGAGCTGCCAGCTCAACTGCTCCATCGTGCGGGCCAGCAGCGGGTTGCCCGACAGCGCCACGACGCCTTCGTGGAAAGCCGTATGGGCCGCCACCTCGCGTGCCCCCTCATCCGCCGCGGCCGCCTGTTCGGCCTGTCGCAGCGTGGTCTCCAGGACGGCCAGGCCCTCGGGGTCGCCTGCCGCGGCCCGCGCGGCCAGCCGCGACGCCTGGATCGCGAGGGGCTCCCACACCTCGTACAGATGCTCCACATCGGTACTCTCCAAGCGGCGCACGCGCACCCCGCTGTGCGGCAGCAGTTCCAGCAGGTCTTCGGTGACGAGCGCACGCAGCGCTTCCCGCACCGGCACCCGGGACATGCCGAGTTCCTCGGCGACCTCCCGCTCGACGAGGCGGGAGCCCTGCGGGTAGCGCCGGTCGACGATCCGCTGCCGGATCGCTTCGCGCGCCCGCGGCACTGAGCGTGGCCGGCGTGCGCGAGGCGCCGTCCGTGCCGCGGCCCGGGCCGGTCTTGCTGCTGTCCGCCACCTGTACCGTCCTTCGCTCGGGATGCCTCGGGCGAGAATACGTCTCTCGTACGGGCCTTCCCGCCCCGCCGGCCTGCTTCTCCGTCCGGGACCGGGCGTGTGCGGGTAAGCGGCGGCAAGGAGATCGACGGCAGGAAGCGGCACGTGAGGACGGAGTGCCCCGGCCGGGGCGCGGCGCTCACGAGACCGGAGGGGACCCCTTGAGCTCGACCTCGACGAAGGCCAGCCACGCTCCGCCCGTGTTGACGACGTCGTGTTCGCCGCCTGCGGGGCGGGCGTACGACTGTCCCGCGCGCAGGTGTGACTCGCTCACCGACCCGTCCGGGGCGAACGCGCTGATGTGGCCGTCCACCACCGGCACGACGACATAGTCGTACTCGTGCACGTGGTGACCGGTGCGCGTACCGGGCTCGAAATCCCAGCGGGTGACCCGCAC
Organism: Streptomyces altiplanensis; assembly: GCA_003719395.1. GTDB lineage: Bacteria > Actinomycetota > Actinomycetes > Streptomycetales > Streptomycetaceae > Streptomyces > Streptomyces altiplanensis. The sequence goes on along the minus strand of RHMC01000018.1, from coordinate 5,525 downwards.
CTGTTCGTCTTCGTGCTGCACGCTCGCACGGGCGGTCGTCGCCATGGGGCCTCTCCCTGTTCTTCTTCCGCGTTCCAGACCAGAATCTGGCATAACACCATGTCAGAAGCTCGGCCACCGCTTCACGGCAGTCGAATATACGCATCCGTGGCCGTGACCGGTCCCGGAGCGCTGCCCGGCAGGGCAGTTGGTGCCGGGCTCCCGGTTGCGGGTGATCACTCGGCCGGTACGTCGTCGCCGTCGTGACCCGGCGGCGCTGCGCGCGGCCGGCGCGCGCGGCGAGGAGGCCGGTCACCAGGGCGAGTGGAGGCCAGTCGAGGCGGCCGTGCCTGGCGACGGCGTACGACCGCAGCTCGACGTCCGGGGACGTCAGGGGAAGCAGCCGGACGCCGGGGAGGGGCACACGGTCCATGGGCAGCAGTCCCACGCCCAGGTCTGCGACGATCATGTCCTGCACCAGGTCGAGGCTGTCGGCCTGATGGGTCAGCCGGGGGCTGAACCCCGCCATGGAGGCGAGGGTGCGGACGACGTGTTCGTCGGCGGTGTTGCGGGAGTTGGTGATCCACTCGGCCGTGCCGAACCGGGCGAAGACGTCCGGCGTGGTGCCGGCCGGGACATCGAGACGGGCGGGAACACCCAGGCCCCACTTCGCCGTCCACAGCGGTGTCGTCCGGACGGTGGGGTCGACGGCGGCCGGGGCCAGGTTGTAGTCGTAGGTCAGTGCCAGGTCCGCCTCGTCCGCGGCGAGAAGGCCGAGGGCTTCGGCGGGCTCGTGTTCACGGACCAGGACCCGCACCTGCGGGTGGCCGGCCGCGAGGCCGGTGATGACGGGCAGCAGGAACGTGCGGATGGCGGTGCTGAATCCGGCGACCCGCAAGGTGCCGTTGGGCTCCGCCGCGGGGCCCAGGTCGAGACGTGCGGCTCGACCGCGGCAAGGATCGTCACCGCGTGTTCGGCCAGCCGGCGGCCGGCGGGTGTCAGCCGGACCCGGCGCCCCTCGGGCTCGATGAGCGCCGTGCCCGTCTCCCGGGCCAGAGCGGCGATCTGCTGGGACACCGTCGAAGTCGTGGTCCTCAGCGCATCCGCGACGGCGCGCATCGATCCCAGCCGCGACAGTTCCGCCAGCATCTCCAGCCGCCGTGTCTCCATCTCTCCATTGTTCAGGTTTCCCGAACGGAATGTCCATGATCGGCACGTGGACATCAACGATGCGCTGACCGTCTACTGAGGCCATGACCCCGTCGGAATCCACCCTCCACCCCACCGCCGGCCGTCCGCGCCCGCCCGGCGGGGCCGGCGGCGGGGGCCGTGATGGCCCTCGCGGCCATGTTCTGCGTCCAGCTGGGACTGGCCCTCTCGGTGCACCTGTTCGACCAGCTCGGGCCCCTGGGCACCGCGTGGCTGCGTCTCGCCTGGGGAGGTGCCCTCCTGCTGGTCCTGGTCCGGCCCCGGCCTTCGGACTTCACCCGCAAAGACCTGCTGGCGTCCGTCCTGCTGGGCGCGGCAACGGCCGGACTGATGATCCTCTTCATGTACGCGGTCGCCCGCATTCCCCTCGGAACCGCGAGCGCCCTGGAATTCCTCGGACCGCTCGCGGTAGCCATGTACGCGGGCAGAGGCGGGCGCAGAGTATGGGCCCTTCTGGCCGCGATCGGGGTCGTGCTGCTCACCGAGCCCTGGCACGGCGCCATCGACCCGGTCGGAGCCGGGTTCGCCCTCGCCGCCGCGGTCTGCTGGGCCGCTTACATCCTGCTGACCCAACGGGTCGGGGACCGGGTCACCGGCCTGAGCGGACTGGCCGTCTCCATGCCCGTCGCCGGACTGGTCGCCACCCTCGCCGCCGGGCCCTTCGAACTGGGCAACGTGACCTGGCCGCTGCTGCTCACCGGCCTGGCACTGGCGGTGCTCCACCCCGTCGTCCCCTTCAGTCTCGAATTCCTTGCCCTGCGCCGGCTCACCACCACTGCCTTCGGCACTTTGATGTGTCTGGAACCCGCCGTCGCACTCGTCATCGGCATGACCGCCCTGGGACAGATTCCTGGACCCGCCTCCGCGGTCGGTGTCATGTGCGTCGTGGTCGCCGGGATCGGTGCCACCCGCACCGACGCACGCGCGGCGCCACCCACCGGCGATCGCGGCCGGGCAGCCGAACGCATCGAAGCGGTACCGCCCGCCTGACCGGCCCCCCGGAAGGGACCCGCTCCTCCGGCGGGAGCGCACCGCAAGCGGGCGGCAAGAGCCTGGAACCGACCACCGGAACGCGCAGCGGGCCGTGCGAGGATCCAGGGACCGCGCACGGCCACTGTGGAGGGTGAGAATGTTCGCGACATCCCTGGGTGACGGAGCTGAACTGCGGCCACTGGAACCCTGGCAGGCCGAGGAGTTCCTCGCCCACATGGACCGCGGCCGCGAGTACATCGGACGGCACGTCGGGCTCCCCGGCATCGCGGCAGACCTGGAGTCCGCACGGAACTGGCTCCAGGTGTACGCCGACAAGACCGCGGCCGACACCGGCCGGCTGTACGGCATCCGGCTCGACGGACTCCTCGTCGGTGGCGTCCTGTTCAGGATCTTCGACACGGGCACGGGCAACTGCGAGGCCGGCTGCTGGCTGGAACCGGCCGCGGCAGGACGCGGCCTGGCCACCCGGGCGCACGCGTGATCATCGACTGGGCGGTCCAGGAACGCGGAATGCACCGGGTGGAGTGGCTGGTCTCCTGCGAGAACACTCCGAGCATCAACGTGGCCAGGCGGCTCGGCATGAGCCGCGACGGAGTCCAGCGCCAAAACGACCCCTACCGGGGCGTACGGCAGGACACCGAGGTCTGGTCGGTGCTCGCACCCGAGTGGCGTGCCGCGCACAGCACCCGCTGAGAGGCCCCCGGCCCCCGTCCGGGGAGCGTAATGGCCGGGTGGGCGGTGGGACGGGTCCGGCGGCACGTCCGGTCGACGGATTCACGGTTCTTCGCGTTCACGGTGGCCGGTTCGCAGGGGGCTTGCTTCGTTCGGCGTCGTGCGGCGCGGGTTCTGTGGCCAGGGCGTGCTGACCCGACGGACCCTGCAAGCTCCCCGGCTTCGCTCTCGCCGCCCTTGCCGCACAAGGGAGCGCCCGCCACTCCACGCGTATCCCGGCGAACGTGCGACTTCTCTTGCCAGCACGGCGGGACGCCCCTACAGTCCTGGCCGAACCCTTTGGGAGCGCTCCCACTCCGGTATGGAGCGCTCCCACTCCAGCACGTGCAACTCCTTTCTCTCCGCTACAGACGGAAGGGCGGCACACCGTGGGACAGTCGGGACAGTTACGAAGAGCACGAAGCGGAAGACGGCGCCTCCGAAGGCTGGTTGCCGCGGTCATGACCGCAGGACTCCTCTCGGTGGGCGGCCTCGCGGGCGCAACGGCGGCCCGGGCGGCCGAGACCGCCCCGGTGACCGAGGACGCGACGAACGCCGCCGCCGCAGCCGGTGACGACTGGCTGCACACCGAGGGCAACAAGATCGTGGACGCGAACGGGGACGAGGTCTGGCTCACCGGCGCCAACTGGTTCGGTTTCAACGCCTCGGAGCGGGTCTTCCACGGACTGTGGTCCGGCAACATCACCGACATCACCGGGTCCATGGCCGGCCGGGGCATCAACATGGTCCGGGTGCCGATCTCGACGCAGCTCCTGCTGGAGTGGAAGAACGGGCAGGCGGCCGTCCCGTCCGGCGTCAACAACCACGCCAACCCCGAGATCGCCGGCAAGACCTCACTGGAGATCTTCGACTACTGGCTGCGCCTGTGCGAGCAGTACGGCATCAAGGTGATGCTCGACGTGCACAGCGCGGAGGCCGACAACTCCGGTCACGTCTACCCGGTGTGGTGGAAGGGCGCCATCACGACCGAGCAGTTCTACACCGCGTGGGAATGGGTGACAGCCCGCTACAAGGCCGACGACACCCTCGTCGCCATGGACGTCAAGAACGAACCGCACGGCAAGGCGAACGAAACCACCCGCGCCAAGTGGGACGGCTCGGCCGACCAGGACAACTTCAAGTACGCCTGTGAGACCGCGGGCAAACGGATCCTGGCGATCAACCCGAACGTCCTGGTGCTGTGCGAAGGCATCGAGGTGTATCCCAAGGCCGGTGTGAGCTGGGCCTCCACCACCCCGACCGACTACTACTCCACCTGGTGGGGCGGCAACCTGCGCGGCGTACGCGACCACCCGGTCGACCTCGGCGCCCACAGCGACCAGCTCGTGTACTCCCCGCACGACTACGGCCCGCTCGTCCACGCCCAGCCCTGGTTCACCGGAAACTGGGACCGCACGACGCTCGAACGGGACGTCTGGGACCCCAACTGGCTCTACCTGCACAAGGAGAACAAGTCGCCGCTCCTCATCGGCGAATGGGGCGGGTTCCTCGACGGCGGACCGAACGAGAAGTGGATGAAGGCGCTGCGCGACCTCATCGTGGAGAACCGCATCCACCAGACCTTCTGGTGCATCAACCCCAACTCCGGTGACACCGGCGGTCTCCTGCTGGGCGACTGGAAGTCGTGGGACGAGGAGAAGTACGCCCTGCTGAAGCCCGCCCTGTGGCAGCACGGCGGCAAGTTCGTCAGCCTCGACCACGAGGTCCCGCTCGGTGGCGCCGGGAGCACCACGGGCATCAGCCTGACCGACGTGTACGGGGACGGGGGCCCCGGCCCGGACGACACCACCGCGCCCACCGCGCCGGCCGGGCTCAGCGCCACCGCGAAGACCGCGGACAGCGTGTCGCTGTCGTGGTCGGCTTCGGCGGACAACGTGCGCGTGACCGGTTACGACGTCTACCGGGGCACGGCGAAGGTGAACACGACGCCGGTGGCCGGTACCTCGTTCACGGACACCGGACTCTCGCCCTCGACCGCGTACAGCTACACCGTGCGGGCGCGGGACGCGGCGGGCAACGTGTCGGCGCCGTCAGCGGCGTTGGGTGTGACGACCGGGCCCGGAGGCGGGGGCGGCGATCCCTCGGGCGCGGTGAAGGTCCGCTACAAGAACAACGACTCCTCCGCCACGGACAACGCCATCCGCCCGGGGCTCCAGGTCGTCAACACCGGATCCGCCTCCCTCGACCTGAGCACGGTGTCGGCGCGCTACTACTTCACCCGTGACGGCGGTGCGGCGTCGGTCAGCGCGTGGTGCGACTACGCGGCGGTCGGGTGCGCGCAGGTGAAGCTGAAGGTCGTCCCGCTGACCACTCCGGTCGCGGGCGCGGACGCCTACCTGGAGGTGTCGTTCGCCGGGGGCTCCCTCGCGGCGGGCAAGGACACCGGTGACATCCAGGTGCGGATGAGCAAGGCGGACTGGTCGGGCTTCGACGAGGCCGACGACTACAGCCGCTCGACGGCCACCGCGTACGCGGACGCCCCGGCGGTCCCCGCCTACACGGGCACCCGCCGCGCCTGGGGCACACCGCCCGCCTGACGGGCCGTGACCGTTCCACGACAAGCCCCTGTCCGCCCGCAGCCGCTCGACGACGCCGGGCTACAGGCCCACCAC
>RHMC01000189.1 GCA_003719395.1 Streptomyces altiplanensis | reverse complement strand
GGCCGTGCCCCGTGCCCGTGCCCGTGCCCCGTGCCCATGCCCCGTGCCCCATGCCCATGCCCGTGCCCCGTGCCCGTGCCCGTGTCCGGCAGGCCGGCCGCCGGGGCGGAGGCGACGCGGCGGAGCGTGTCACGGCTGTGGCGGCGCTCGCGTTCCGGGCGAGCCGGAACATGGCGGCAAGAGGAGCTTGACCTCAACCTCACTTGACGTACGAGTCTTTGCGCATGGACATCACGACGCATGAATCCGCCCAGGTCAGCCCCCTCGTCGCCGCCGCGGCCCCCGCCTCCGGGCAGCCGCTGCGCGTCGCCGTCATCGTGGCGAGCAACCGCGAGGGCCGCTTCGCCCCCGTCATCGCCGACTGGTTCGTCTCCCGGACCGCCGAACACGACGACCTCGACACCGATGTGATCGACCTGGCCGGCATCGACCTGCCGACCGCCCTCTCCCCCAACCCGTCCGACGCGACCAGGGCCGTACTCGCCCAGGTCTCCCCGCGCCTCGCCGCCGCCGACGCCTTCGTCGTCCTCACCCCCGAGTACAACCACTCCTTCCCCGCCTCCCTCAAGAACCTCATCGACTGGCACGGCAGCGAATGGCACGCCAAACCCGTCGGCTTCGTCTCCTACGGCGGAATGTCGGGCGGCCTGCGCGCCGTCGAGCAGCTGCGGCAGGTCTTCGCCGAGATGCACGCCACCACCATCCGCGAGACCGTCAGCTTCCACGGGCCCTGGGCCCAGTTCGACGAGGACGGGCAGCACAAGGACCCGGCCGCCGCCAACACCGCCGCCAAGGCCCTCCTGAACCAGCTCACCTGGTGGGCCCACGCCCTGCGCGACGCCAAGTCCGTCCGTCCGTACACCGGCTGAGGCCGGTGACACACCATGCTGATCCGGCTGCTGCGCACCCAGCTGCGCCCTTACACGAAGACCATCGCCCTGGTCGTCGTGCTCCAGCTCGTCCAGACCCTCGCCACCCTCTACCTGCCCACCCTCAACGCAGACGTCATCAACCACGGCGTCCTCACCGGTGACACCCGTTACGTCCTGTCCACCGGCGGCGTCATGATCGCCGTCACCCTCCTCCAGGTCCTCGCCGCCGCGGCCGCCGTCTTCTTCGGCGCCCGCGTCGCCATGGGCGTCGGCCGCGACCTGCGCTCCGCCGTCTTCTCCCGCGTGCAGGACTTCTCCGTACGGGAGGTGGGCCGCTTCGGTGCCTCGTCCCTCATCACCCGCACCACCAACGACGTGCAGCAGATCCAGATGCTGACGGTGCTCGGCCTGACCATGCTGGTCGCCGCACCCCTCATGTGCGTCGGCGGCATCGTCCTGGCCGTCGGCCAGGACGTCCCGCTCGCCGCCCTGCTGCTGCTTTTCGTGCCGCTGCTCGCCGGGGTCGTCGGCCTGATCGTTCGTCGCATGCCGCCCCTCTTCCGGTCCATGCAGAACCGCGTCGACCAGGTCAACCGGATGATGCGGGAGCAGATCACCGGCATCCGCGTCATCCGCGCCTTCGTCAAGGACGAGCACGAGCAGCGCCGTTACGCCGATGCCAACGCCGAACTGACGGGCGTCGCCCTGCGGGCCGGCCGCCTGACGGCGCTGACGATGCCCGCGGTCGTCCTGGTCTGGGAGCTGGCGACCGTGACCGTCGTCTGGGTCGGCGGCCACCGCATCGGCTCCGGCGAGCTCCAGGTCGGTTCGCTCGTCGCCTTCCTCAGCTACCTGATGCAGATCCTGATGGCCGTCATGATGACGACCTTCCTGCTGATGCAGGTGCCGCGCGCCGCCGTCAGCGCCGAACGCGTCAGGGAAGTCCTCACCACCGAGCCCGGCGTCGTCCCGCCCACCGCGCCCGTCACCCGCCTGAGCGAGAAGACACGCGGCCGGCTCGACATCCGCGGCGCCGACTTCAGCTACCCGGGCGCGGAGGAACCGGTCCTGCGCGGCGTCGACCTGACGGCCCTGCCCGGCCGTACGACCGCGGTCGTCGGCTCCACCGGCAGCGGAAAGACGACCCTGCTCGGCCTCGTTCCCCGGCTGTTCGACGCGACGGGCGGCGAGGTGCGGGTGGGCGGTGTCGACGTACGGGACCTCGACCCCGAGGTGCTGTCCCGCACGGTCGGCCTCGTACCGCAGAAGCCGTACCTCTTCTCGGGGACGATCGCTTCCAACCTGCGGTACGGGAACCCCGACGCCACCGACGAAGAGCTGTGGCACGCCCTGGAGACCGCGCAGGCCAAGGGGTTCGTCGAGGCCCTGCCCGAGGGCCTGGACGCGCCCGTGGCCCAGGGCGGCAGCAACTTCTCCGGAGGCCAGCGCCAGCGCGTCGCCATCGCCAGGGCACTGGTCGTCAAGCCCGGCATCTACCTCTTCGACGACTCCTTCTCGGCCCTCGACTACGCCACCGACGCCGCGCTGCGGGCCGCGCTCGCCAAGGAGACCGCAGGCGCCACCGTCGTCATCGTCGCCCAGCGCGTGTCCACCGTCCGGGACGCCGACCGGATCGTCGTACTCGACGAGGGCCGCGTCGTCGGCACCGGCACCCACCAGCAGCTCATGCGGGACAACCACACCTACCGGGAGATCGTCCTCTCCCAGATCTCCGAGGAGGAAGCCGCATGAGTACGGCCCGCACCGCCTCCGCCGTCCCCGAGCGCAGGGGCCCGGCCCCGCAACGGGGCTCCCCGGCACGCCCGCCGCCCCACCCCTCGAACGCTCCCTGGACTTCCGTGCGTCCGGCCTCCGTCTGCTGCGCATCGAGGCCCCCGACGCGTCCCCTGCTCCTCGTCCTCCTCGCGGCGGGCGTCGCGGCCGTCGCCCTCGCCGTACTGGGGCCCAAGATCCTCGGCCACGCCACCGACCTCGTCGTGGCGGGCGCCACGCGGCCGGCCGGCATCGACTTCCGGGCGGTGGGGGAGGTCCTGGCCCTCGCCCTCGCGGTGACGGCGGGGTCGGCCCTCTTCATCTGGGTGAAGCTGCGGCTGGCGGTGGTGGTCGTGCAGCGCGTCGGCCGCCGGCTGCGCGAGCAGGCCGAGACGAAGCTGGCGCGGCTTCCCCTGGCGTACTTCGACAAGCAGCCGCGCGGCGAAATCCTCTCCCGCACCACCAACGACATCGACAACATCACCCAGACCATGCAGCAGGCCTTCGGGCAGATGCTGCGGGCGGTGCTGACCATCGTCGGCGTCCTGGTGATGATGTTCTGGATCTCTCCGCTGCTGGCGCTGGTGGTGCTGGCGACGGTGCCGGTGTCGGTCCTCGGCGCCGTGCTCATCGGCAAGCGCGCCCAGCCGCAGTTCGTCAAGCAGTGGGCGGTCACCGGCAAGCTCAACGGCCACATCGAGGAGATGTACACGGGCCACGCGCTGGTGAAGGTCTTCGGCCGCCGCAAGGAGGCGGTCCGTACCTTCGAAGAGCACAACGAGGCGCTGTACGCGTCGAGCTTCAAGGCCCAGTTCATCTCGGGCGTCATCCAGCCCGCGATGTCCTTCGTCGGCAACCTCAACTACGTCCTGATCGCGGTGGTCGGCGGTCTGCGGGTCGCCTCCGGGTCCCTCTCCATCGGCGACGTCCAGGCCTTCATCCAGTACTCGTACGAATTCAACGGCCCGATCACGCAGGTCGCGGCGATGGCGAACCTCCTCCAGTCGGGTGTCGCGTCGGCCGAGCGCGTCTTCGACCTCCTCGACGCCGAGGAGGAGCCGGCGGCGCCGGCCTCCCCCCGGGACCCCGCCCGTCCTGTCCGCCCCGTTCCTCCCGCCCGTCCCGCCGGCAGGGTCGTCTTCGAGAACGTCGCCTTCCGCTACGAGCCGGCCAGGCCCCTCATCGAGAACCTGACCCTGAAGGTCGAACCCGGCCAGACGGTCGCCGTCGTCGGGCCGACGGGCGCGGGCAAGACCACCCTGGTCAACCTCCTCATGCGCTTCTACGAGGTGACGGGCGGCCGGATCACCCTCGACGGCACCGACATCGCCGCCATGACCCGCGAGGACCTGCGGTCCGGCATCGGCATGGTCCTCCAGGACACCTGGCTGTTCGGCGGCACGATCGCCGACAACATCGCGTACGGCGTCGCCGGAGACGTGCCGCGCGAGCGGGTCGTCGAGGCGGCGATGGCGACGTACGCCGACCGCTTCGTCCGTACCCTGCCCGACGGGTACGACACGGTGATCGACGAGGAGGGCGCGAACCTCAGCGCGGGCGAGAAGCAACTCCTCACGATCGCCCGCGCGTTCCTCACCGAACCCTCCATCCTGATCCTGGACGAGGCGACCAGCTCGGTGGACACCCGCACCGAGGTCCTCATCCAGCGCGCGATGAACTCCCTGCGCACGGGCCGCACCTCCTTCGTCATCGCCCACCGGCTCTCCACGATCCGCGACGCGGACGTGATCCTGGTGATGGAGAACGGCACGATTGTCGAACAGGGCACGCACGGTGAACTCCTGGCGGCGGACGGCGCGTACGCCCGGCTGCACGCCTCGCAGTTCGCGGCGGCCACGGCGGCTTGAACGCGGGTACGGGAGCGGGGCGGACGCGTTCGTGCGTTCGGCTCAGTGCGCGCCGCCGGCGGGGGGCGCCGCCTGCGCGGTGGTCTCCGGGGGGAGGGTGCGGGCGCTGAGGGCGAGGTCGTTGTTGATGGTGAAGTAGGGGCGCAGCCGCACCGTCTCCGGGCCGGGGCGCGGGTCTCGGTGGCGTGCAGGACGTCGGTCTTCTTGCGGTGGACGGTGTCTCCGGCGATGCGGGCCAGCCGCACCGGGGGCTCGTGGTCCGCCGGGCGGAGGAAGAGGTCCCACATGGTGTGCTCGCCGGTGTGGCGGGCCAGGGCTTCGGAGTGGGGGAGCGTGCAGGCGAACCGGTTGCCGGGCAGGAGGGTGAGCGGCCGGCCGAAGCCGCCGGCCGTCCCGTTCCGGGGTGTGGCCACCGCCGTGGCGTCCGGGCCGGCCTCGAAGCCGTGGAGGCGCCCGGTGATGTGCACGGCCTGATCGACGACGTGGACGCTCTCCACCTCGGCGTGCCTGGCGCGCAGCCAGGTCCGGACGCTGAGGTTGCCCTCCTCGGTGGTGTAGGGGATCCATGCCGAGGTGGTGCCTTCACGGACCTGGAGCGGCAGGGAGAGCAGCCGTGCCTGTTCGACGGTACGGGCGGCCACGCGCCGGTCCTTGCCCTGGACCGGGGTGACGTAGACGTCCCAGCGGCCCTCGGCGAGCGTGTGCGCGGCCCGCTCCAGGGTGGCCTCCCCGGCGGGGGACAACGGGAGCCGCACGGTGCGCTTGTCCGGGTCCTTGCGCAGCCTGAGCAGCAGCTCCGGGCGCCCCTTGGGCGCTCCGTCGATGTCCACCTGGAAGCGGATCCCTCCGTCCGCGGTGGCCGCGGCTGCCGCGCGGGGCGTCCAGGGGGCGGACCGCGGGATGGCGCGGGGCGCCTGGCGGCGCGTCAGGCGCAGGGCCGTCACGGCGGCACGGAGCCGCTGCCCCCGCGGGCGCGCCCGGCCGACGTCGTCGCGCAGCTCGTCGAAGCGGCCGACAGCGGGCGCAGATCCGGTCGGGGGCGTAGCGGGCGGCCTTCTCACGGGCGGCGTCCGCCATGGCACCGCGCCGCCCGGCATCCTGCATGAGCGAGGCGAGCGCGTGGGCGAAGGCGTCGGAGCCCTCCTCCAGTGGGACGAGCACACCGTCCCGGCCGTCGCTGATGATCTCCCCGGGGCCGTGCGGGCAGTCGGTGGCCACGACCGGCACGCCGCAGTGCATGGCTTCGACGATGGTCATGCCGAAGGACTCGCCGTCGGAGGAGACGGCGGCGATCGCCCCCTTGGCCCACTCCGGCTCGATGGGGGAGACCGCCCCCATCAGCCGCACCTGGTCGTAGAGCCCCAGCTCGTCGATCCGCTTGCGCAGGAACTGCTTCTGCGTCCCGCGCCCGTAGATGCGCAGGGACCAGTCGGGGTACTGCGGGGCGACCTTGGCGAAGGCGTCCAGCAGCCGGTCGTAGCGCTTGATCTCCACCAGCCGCCCGGCGGCGACGATGGTGCGCGAGTCCCCCGTGGAGGGGGCCACCCCGGGTGCGGGGACGCTGTTGGGGATGCACAGGATGCGGGTGGACACCTGGGGCAGGGCGGCGCGGTAGCGGGCGGCGTCCGCTTCCGAGACGGTCACGAAGGCGTCCAGCCCGGCGAGCGCACGGTTCTGGTCCTCGCGCAGCTGGTCGTCGTGCATGTCGAAGGTCAGGTGCTCCTGGCCGATGCGCAGGTAGCGCGGCTCGCCGTAACGGGACAGATAGCCGTTGAGGACCGGACGGGTGGCGATGACGACGTCGGCATCCGTCGCCCGGAGGTACGCGGCGACGCGCTCGTCGGTCAGCGGCTGGGCGCGAGCGGCCGTGCTGCACGCCCCGGTCGGCGAACATGACGCTGGGCTCGGCGGCCGCGGCGGACCGCCCTCCGTCAGGCGGGGGTGTCCCGGCGCCAGTCGATCAGGGGCCGCAGGCGCACGCCGGGGCCCAGCTGGAGACTGGCCGTCTCCTGGGGGCGGTAGACGGAGACGACCTCCACCTCGTGGCCGGCGGCGGCCAGCGCGCCGCTGAGGTTGACCGTGGAGCGGATGGTTCCGCCGATCCCGTAGGCGTTGTAGATCAGAAACGCGACCTTCACACTGTTCCCCGTCCCCTTGCGGCCGACATGCTTTCCCCGTGGCCGGTACCCGGCCTGCCCGGCCGACGGCGGGGTACAGACCAATTTGTGACTCAGATCAAGCGGGCGCGGAGATGGTTGCTCCGGAAAACTTGATTGTGCGTCAGGTCACATGCGGGTCGCGCGACGGGCGTCCTGGGAGAGGGGCTGCTGCTCGCGCGGCTGAGTGCCGGCAATTGGGGGGTGGCTGCCCCGTCGGGGCCGGGCCCGGGGGGAAACTGCTCTGGTGCGGGCCGGGGACGCCCGGGGAGGAGTTCGCCTTCGTGGGCCGGCCGCCGGCCGACTGCCCGGCTGCCCGGCCCGGCCCCGGCAGAAAACCGTCCATGAGGAGAACGCCCGTGACAGTGGCCGAATGGCTGAGCGTACTGACCACGACCGACAGCCGCGAGAAGGCGCTGGAGCTCGCACGTGGTGCCGTCGATGCGCGCCTGGCGGCCTGTGCGCAGGTCAGCGGGCCCGTGGCCTCCGTCTACTGGTGGGAGGGGGCCACCGAGACCGCCGAGGAGTGGCAGGTGGTCTTCAAGACGGCGGGCGCGCGGTACGCCGATCTGGAGGCGCACCTCAAGGCCGCGCACGACTACGAGACGCCCGAGATCATCGCTACGGCCGTGGTCCGCGGCAGCGCGGAGTACCTGGCCTGGGTGGGGGAGGAGACCGCCCTCCCGGACACCGCCGACCCGGACACCGCCCTCCCGGACTCCGCCGGCCCGTGATCAGTCCTGCGCGCGCTCGATCCGTACCGCGCACACCTTGAACTCCGGCATACGTGACGTCGGGTCCAGCGCCGGGTTCGTCAGGGTGTTGGCCCGGCCCTCGCCCGGCCAGTGGAACGGCATGAAGACCGTGTCCGAGCGGATCGAGTCCGTGATCCTGGCCGGGGCCACCGCCCGCCCGCGCCGGGACACCACCGACAGCCGGTCGCCCTCCGACACGCCCAGGCGCTGTGCGAGCCGCGGATGCAGCTCCACGAACGGGCCGGGCGCCGCCGCGTTGAGCTCGTCGACGCGGCGGGTCTGGGCACCGGACTGGTACTGGGCGACGACCCGGCCGGTCGTGAGGAGCACCGGGTACTCGGCGTCCGGCTCCTCGGCCGCCGACCGGTGGGTGACGGGGACGAAGCGGGCACGCCCGTCCTCCGTCGCGAAGCGGTCGAGGAAGAGCCGGGGTGTACCGGGGTGGTCGTCACCAGGAGCCGCAGAAGACGCAGAAGACGCAGAAGACGCAGAAGACGCAGAAGACGCAGAAGACGCGGGAGACACGGGAGCCGTGTCCGGGCAGGGCCAGAAGACGCCGTCCTCCTCGGCGATACGGCGGTACGAGATGCCGGAGTAGTCGGCCGGGCCGCCCGCCGAGGCGCGGCGCAGTTCGGCGAAGACCTCCTCGGGGTCGACCGGGAAGCCCTTCTCGTGGCCGAGCAGGGCGGCCAGGGAGTGCAGGACCTCCAGGTCCGTCCGTACGCCCGGCGGCGGGTCGATCGCCTTGCGGCGCAGCAGCACCCGGCCCTCCAGGTTCGTCGTCGTTCCCGTCTCCTCCGCCCACTGGGTGACCGGAAGGACGACGTCCGCGAGCGCCGCCGTCTCGGACAGGACCACGTCCGCCACCGCGAGGAAGTCCAGGGAGCGCAGGCGCTCTTCGACGTGGGCGGCACGGGGCGCGGAGACGACCGGGTTCGAGCCCATCAGGAGAAGGGACTTGATGTCGCCGCCGAGCGCGTCGAGGAGCTCGTACGCGCTGCGGCCCGGACCCGGCAGGCTGTCGGGGTCCACGCCCCACACCCCGGCGACGTGCTCGCGCGCGGCCGGGTCGGTGAGCTTGCGGTAGCCGGGCAGCTGGTCGGCCTTCTGGCCGTGCTCACGGCCGCCCTGGCCGTTGCCCTGGCCGGTGAGGCAGCCGTAACCGGACAGGGGACGGCCCGCACGGCCCGTGGCGAGGCACAGGTTGATCCAGGCGCCGACGGTGTCGGTGCCCTTGGACTGCTGCTCGGGACCGCGCGCGGTGAGGACCATGCCGGCCGGGGCGTCGCAGAACATCCGTACCGCGTCGCGCAGCTGGGGGACGGGGACGCCGGTGATGCGTTCGACGAGCTCGGGCCAGTGCGCCATCGCGGCCGCCCGCGCCTCGTCCCAGCCGGCCGTGCGGCCCTGGACGAAGGCCTCGTCCGTACGGCCTTCGGACACGACGATGTGCAGCAGCCCGAGCGCGAGCGCCAGGTCGGTGCCGGGACGGGGCGCGAGATGGAGGTCGGCCTGTTCGGCGGTGCGGGTGCGGCGCGGGTCGACGACGATGAGCGTGCCGCCGTTCTCCTTCAGCTCCGTGAGGTAGCGCAGCGCGGGTGGCATCGTCTCGGCGAGGTTCGACCCGACGAGGATCACGCAGCCGGTGCGCGGGATGTCCTCCAGCGGGAAGGGCAGACCGCGGTCGAGGCCGAATGCCTTCTGGTGGGCGGCGGCGGCGGACGACATGCAGAAGCGGCCGTTGTAGTCGATCTGGGACGTGGACAGGACCACGCGGGCGAACTTGCCGAGCGCGTACGCCTTCTCGTTGGTGAGCCCGCCGCCTCCGAAGACCCCGACGGCGTCCGGTCCGTACACCTCCCGGGTACGGCCGAGCCCCTCCGCGATCTTCGCCAGAGCCTCCTCCCAGGTGGCCGGCTCCAGCCTGCCGGTGGCGGGGCGTCGCACCAGGGGCCCGGTCAGGCGCACCCGGGAGGAGAGCACTGCGGGCGCCGTACGGCCCTTGCCGCACAACGCGCCCCGGTTCACGGGGAAGTCCGTACGGTCGACGACTTCCACCACGTCGCTGTCCGCCGCGGCGGTTCGCAGCTTCATGCCGCACTGGAGCGCGCAGTACGGGCAGTGGGTGGGGGTCGACGGCGGGGTGGCGGCCGGAGCGGGGGAGGTGCGGGGCATGCCGTCAGCATGCGACGGCGGTGTTACGGCGACGGTCGCCCAGGTGTTACGCCCCCGGTACGCCCGGCTCCGCCCGGCCCCTGCCGCCCGGTGAGGCGGCAGGCCCGGCCGGCACCCGGGCGGACGTCAGTCCGCCAGCGCTTCGGCCACACCCGGCTCCTCGCGCCCCAGGAAGCGGGGGTCGGGCTCGGTCGCGGCGTCGAGCGCCGCCTTGCCGGCCGCGAAGATCTCCCGTACGCCGCCGTAGTACCAGGTCGCGTCGCGTCGGCGTCGACCCCGACGCCGTACGCGTCGACACCGGCGGACCGGCACAGCGCGATCGCCCGGCGGATGTGGAACCCCTGGCTCACCAGGACCGCCCGGTCCACCCCGAAGATCTTCTTGGCGCGTACGCAGGAGTCCCAGGTGTCGAAGCCCGCGAAGTCGCTGACGATGCGCTCGTCGGGCACGCCGCGCTCGGTCAGGTAGGTGCGCATGGCGTCCGGTTCGTCGTACTCCGCCCGGCTGTTGTCCCCGGTCACGAGCACGACCTTCGCCCTGCCCGTCCGGTAGAGCTCGGCCGCGGCGTCGAGGCGGTTCGCGAGGTACGGCGAAGGGCTGCCCTGCCGGAGACCGGCCCCGAAGACGACGACCACGTCGCGGGCCGGGGCGTCGGCCGTCGTCCTGACCCGGCTGTCGGCGGCGGCGTGCAGCCAGGTCGCGGGGGCGAGCGCGAGCACGGAGGCGAGCATGAGGGCCTGGACGGTACGTCGTCGGGCGCGGCGGGTGCGGGGTATGAGGTGGGGGCGCTCCAGTCGTCCGCCCGCCCACCGCTGTGCCCCGGCCCGTGCCCTGCTCCAGGAAAATCGCATGCTCTTGCCCGCCCCCGACTGGAATGATTTCGCCATGTCGAGACAATTCTGGCCCCTGTACGGTCTCCGGATCACGACTCCGCGCCTCGAACTGGCGCTGCCGGACGGCGATGTGCTCGACGAACTGGCAGGCGTCGCGGCCGACGGCGTGCACGACGAGGCGTCCATGCCGTTCTCGGTGCCGTGGACGGACGGGTCGCCGCAGGACCGGGCGCGGGCGACCTTCCAGCACGTGCTGGGCACCGTCGCCGCGTGGCGGCCGGAGAAGTGGACGCTCAGCCTCGCCGTGCGGTGCGAGGGCCGGACCGTCGGCCGGCAGGACTTCGTGGCGGACAGCTTCCCGGTGACCAGGGAGGGGCAGACCGGCTCCTGGCTGGGGCTGGCACACCAGGGGCGCGGAATCGGCACGGAGATGCGGGCGGCCGTGCTGCACCTGGCCTTCGCAGGGCTGGGGGCGCGGTATGTCACGTCCGCGGCGATGACGGACAATCCGCGTTCGCTGCGGGTGTCGGAGAAGCTCGGCTACCGGCCGGACGGCATGCTGGTGGAGTCGGTACGGGGGAAGGCCAGGACGGTGCTGCGCCTGCGGCTGAGCCGGGAGGACTGGGAGGCGCACCGGACCGTGCCGGTGGAGGTGGCCGGCCTGGAACCGTGCCGGGAGCTGTTCGGAGTCTGACGGCCCCCTCCCGGCCGGCGCGGTGGGATCCCCTCCGGCTGCCCGCGGCCGGCCGGATTGCGCGCGGGCGCCCGCGCCGGCCGGAGGGGCCCCTCGACGGGCTGGATTCCCCAGCGGGGCGGGGGACGAGGAGGGGCCTGCCCGGCGGGGCCTCTGACACCGGCCCCGCCCGGCCGGTGAGGCCGCGGAAAACACCCGTCACCCTCACGCAACGAGGCGGCAACGTGAGCCCGGCAGTATCGGCCCATGACGGAGTCGGCAGCACACCGCGAGTCACTTCCTCTCGACAGCACGGCGCAACTGCTCGCCCGCGTCACCGCCCAGCTCGGCGCGCAGGCTGAGGTACGTCTCCCTGAACGGAACCCGCCGTCCGATGACCCCGCCCCCGCCCC
>RHMC01000188.1 GCA_003719395.1 Streptomyces altiplanensis | reverse complement strand
CGCTCCCACCCCGCCCCGCGCCGTCCCGCGCCGTCCCCGCTCAGCGCGCAGCAGCAGCTCCAGCTGATCGAGCGTGGCCGCCACCGCCGGCACCTGGGCCAGGTCCGGGAGCGTGAGTGCCACGATCTCGCGCCGCACCGGAGGCTCCACCGCCACGGTGCGCGCGCCCTTCGGACGTACCGACTCCATCGCCAGCTCGGGCAGGACCGCGACCCCCAGGCCGGCCCCCACGAGGCCGATCACGGCCGGGTAGTCGTCGGTCGCGAAATCGATCCGGGGCGCGAAGCCCGCGCTCTCGCACACCTCGACCAACTGCCTGCGGCAGCGCGGGCAGCCCGCGATCCAGGGTTCGTCGGCCAGCTCGCCGATGCCGACCCGGCCGGCCTCCGCGAGCCGGTGCCCCTCGGGGACCAGACCGACGAGACGGTCGGTGAGCAGCGGGCGTACGACCAGGTCGCCCCAGTCCTCGGCGGCGCCGCCGGGCCCGTAACGGAACGCCAGCGCCACGTCGCAGTCCCCCTCCCGCAGCATTTCGACCGAGCGCGGGGGCTCCGCGTCGACCAGGGAGACGCGGGTGCCGGGGTGGGCGGCGCGCAGGGCGGCCAGAGCGGTGGGCACCAGGGTGGAGCTGCCACTGGGGAACGACACCAGGCGTACGCGTCCGGCACGCAGGCCCGCGATGGCGGCGACCTCCTCCTCGGCGGCGGTCAGTCCGGCGAGGATGCCGGCGGCGTGCCGGACCAGGGCTTCACCCGCCT
Organism: Streptomyces altiplanensis; assembly: GCA_003719395.1. Classification (GTDB taxonomy): domain Bacteria; phylum Actinomycetota; class Actinomycetes; order Streptomycetales; family Streptomycetaceae; genus Streptomyces; species Streptomyces altiplanensis. The sequence continues at coordinate 10,851 of RHMC01000188.1, read as the reverse complement.
GGGTGAGTCGCATCTCGCGGCCGGTACGGATGAGGAGCGGAGTGCCCGCGGACTGTTCGAGGGCCTTCATCTGCTGGCTGACGGCAGGCTGTGTGCAGCCGAGTTCGCGCGCGGCGGCGGAGAACGAGCCGGTGGCGGCGACGGCACGCAGGACACGGAGATGACGGGCTTCGATCACCCTTGAAGCATAAGTGACTCTTGGGGCCATCACGGAATAACGACAGGCAGCTTTGAGTCCTGGCCGGTTTCCGTGGCCGGGAAGCCTGCCGGGCGGGCGGGGCACGCGGGGCACTAACGTGCCGCGTATGACGACTGCACTGATTACAGGGGCTACAGCAGGCATCGGCGCCGCCTTCGCGCGGCGCCTCGCCACGGACGGGCACAACCTGGTGCTGGCGGCGCGCGACACCGAGCGGCTCCAGGAGCAGGCGACAGAGCTGCACGATCTGCACGGCATCGAGGCGGAGGTGCTGACCGCCGACCTGTCGACGGAGGCCGGGATCGCGTCGGTCGAGACGCGGCTGTCGGACCGCAGACACCCGGTGGACCTGCTGGTCAACAACGCCGGGTTCGGCAACAAGGGACGCTTCCTCGAAGTGTCCATGGCCGACGAGCTGACCATGCTGAAGGTGCACTGCGAGGCGGTCCTGCGGCTGACGGCGGCGGCCACCGCGGGGATGAAGGAGCGCGGGCGCGGCGGTGTCGTCAACGTCTCGTCGGTCGCGGCCTTCGTGCCGCGCGGGACGTACGGCGCCTCCAAGGCGTGGGTCGTGCAGTTCACGCAGGGCGTGGCGCGGGACCTGGCGGGCAGCGGGGTGCGGCTGATGGCGCTGTGCCCGGGGTTCGTGCGTACGGAATTCCACGAGCGGGCCGGGATGGGGACGGACAACATCCCGGGCTGGATGTGGCTCGACGCGGACAAGCTGGTGGCAGCCGCGATGGGCGATCTGGCGCGCGGGAAGACGGTGTCGGTGCCGGATCCCCGGTACAAGGCGCTGATGGGCGCGGTGAAGCTGGCGCCGCGCGGCCTGCTCGGAGGGATCACTTCGAAGACGGGCCGGAAGTACGGGCCCCGGTAGTACGGGTCTCAGTAATGCAGGGAGAGCCGGAGAGTTGATCCGTTCTCCCAGGTCACCCGGGTGGCGCGACCGGCGGTCCGGACGTCGGCGGGGGTGGCGACGGGGGCCGGGCCGGGCTCGGCGGTGCCCGCGGCGAGACCTCCGGCGCAGCGGGCGAGGTGTCCGTGCGGGTCGTGGCCGCCCGCGCCCCGGAATGCGGCGGGCAGGAACGTACGGCGAAGCCTTCGAGGTCGTCGGAGCGAGGGCCGGACCAACCGGGCCGGGTGCGGGGCAGGTTGATCAGAGCGCGGCGGGGGAGGCGTGGGGGCGGACGGCCGGCGGGGCCCGGTCCGCCGTCGCTTCCCAGTCGTCACGGCTCCAGTGGGTGTACGGGCTCTTCGGCTGGTTCCCGAGCGGCATGATGCTCCCCTGGAGAGCCGGGGGCGGACGAGCGGTCGGACGGGCGGACGGCCGGTGGGCTGCGGCATCGCCGGAATCCAGAACTCGGATTGATCGAACGTCAATGGATTGCGGTTGAATGATCGAAACTCTTATCGTTCGATCATTCTGGCCTGCGCCACAACTGCGAGGGGACTGCCGCCGTGCGCGAGAGTGCTGCTGAACGTCACGACCGACTGCTGGACCTGGTGCGGGAACGGGGTTCGGCCCGCGTGTCGGATCTCGCCGACCGGCTGGGGGTCTCCCCCGTCACCGTGCGCCGGGACGTGGAGGAGCTGGCCGGGCGCGGCCTGCTCGACCGGGTGCACGGGTCGGTGTCGTGGCCGCAGGAGCAGAGCGCGGCGCCGCCGCCGGGGGGCGTGGTCGCTCGGGCATGCTGGCGCCCTCGGCGACGTACTACTTCGCCGAGGTCATCCGGGGCGCGCACGAGGCCGCGGCGCGGGCCGGCGCCCGGCTGATCCTGCGGATCTCCGACTACCGCCCGGAGGAGGACCACGCGCGCACCGAGGGCCTGCTGGCGGCGGGCGCCGAGGGCCTGCTGGTCGCGCCGGGATGGCGGCGGCCGGGCGACCCGGCGGCGTACGGCGACTGGATCGCCTCGCTGCCCGGCGCACCGTGCTGCTGGAGCGCCGGCCGGCGGCCGGGTCGCCGCTGGACGGGACCGACCGGGTCTGCTCGGACCACCGGCACGGGGTGCTGCTGGCGGTGCGCCACCTGGGGGAACTGGGGCACGGGGCGCCGCTGCTGATGGCCCGCGACGACTCGCCGACGGCACTCGCGGTGCGCGCCGGGTACGCGGACGCGCTGGGCGTGCTGGGGCTGCGCCCGCCGCAGGACGTGATCGATTCCGTACCGGCGGAGGTGTACCCGGACCGGTTCGAGGCGGCGGTACGGGCCCTGCGGGAGGCGGTGGCTTCGGGGGCGGCGACGCCGCGCTGCTCCACAACGACGTGGACCGCGATCCAGGTGGTGCAGCGGCTGGCCGAACTGGGCGTGCGGGTGCCGCAGGACCTGGCGCTGATCGCGTACGACGACGAGGAGCGCGGCGCTGGCGGACACCCCGCTGACGGCGGTGGCGCCGCCCAAGCGCGAGGTGGGGCGGCAGGCGGCCGGGCTGCTGGTGGAGCGGCTGGTGCGGGGGCGGCCGGGACCGGGGCGGGACGCGGACGGGGAGGAACCGCGGCGGCATCTGACGCTGCTTCCGCAGTTGCGCGTACGGGCGTCCTGTGGAGCCTCATCGATCTGATCTTTTTTCGATCAATCAATCTTTCGCTCTTGACTTCGGTCAGTGCTGGTCCAAGGATCACGGCCAACGCCCATCCCGCCGCCTGTTCAGGAGCCCTGCCGTGAGCCGCAGTTGGAACAGAACGACCCACGTCATAGTCGGCGCCGCCACCGCCCTCGCCGTTCTCACGGCCTGTGGCGGCAGCGGTGAGGACAAGGAGGCCGCCGCCCCCGGCAGTGACGGCAAGCCCGTCTCGATCACCTTCTGGGGCTGGGCCAAGGGCTCGAAGGAGGTGGTCGACGCCTTCAACGCCTCGCACGAGGACATCCGGGTGAAGTACGAGGAGATCCCCTCGGGCAACGCCGGCGGCTACGCCAAGATCTCCAACGCCGTGAAGGCGGGCAACGCCCCCGACCTGGTCTCCATCGAGTACCCGATGCTCCCGGAGTTCGTCAGCCATGGATCGGTCCAGGACATCAGCGGCCACCTCTCCGACGACGTGAAGAAGAAGTTCCTGCCGCAGGCGGTCGAGCTGACCACCCTCGGCGGCAAGAACTGGGCCGTTCCCTTCGACGCCTCGCCGCAGGCCTTCTACTACCGCAAGGACCTGTTCGAGAAGTACGGCGTCGAAGTCCCCAGGACCTGGGAGGAGTTCCGTGAGGCCGCCGAGAAGGTCAGGAAGGCCGACAAGAAGGCGCGCATCGGCACCTTCTTCCCCGACGACCCGACCACCTTCCAGGCGATGGCCTGGCAGGCCGGCGCCCAGTGGTTCAAGGCCGAGGGCGACACCTGGAAGGTCGACACGACCGACGCCGCGACCAAGAAGGTCTCGGCGTACTGGCAGGGACTGCTCGACGACGACCTGGTCCGCAACAACGCCTCCTTCAGCCCGGAGTGGACCAACTCCCTCAAGAGCGGCTCCACCATCGGCTACCTCGGCGCCTCCTGGGGTGCGGGCGTCCTGACGGGCACCCTGCCCGAGCAGAGCGGCAAGTGGGCCGTCGCCCCGATGCCCTCCTGGGACGGCAAGCCCGCCAGCGGCATGCTGGGCGGCTCCACCTTCGCGGTGACCAAGGGCAGCGGGAAGACGGAGGCCGCCGTCGAGTTCGCACAGTGGATGACGACCACCGAGGACGGCATCGAGGCCCGGATCGCCTCCGGTACGTCGAGCGCCTTCCCCGCCGCCGCCGGACTGCGCCCGGCCGCCAGGGCCGCCTTCGACGCGAAGTTCTACGGCGGCCAGGACATCTACCAGGTCTTCGAGGAGGCCGGTGCCTCCATCTCCCCCGACTGGGCGTGGGGCCCCAGCACCGGCACCACCAACACCGTCATCAAGGACGGGTTCGGCAAGGTCGCCGGCGGTGGTGCGACGATCGCCGACGCGGTCGAGGCCGGGCACGACGCGACCGTCTCCGAGCTGAAGAAGCGCGGCCTGAAGGTAGAGGGCTGAGACGACCGTGAAGGCCCGCACCCGGACCAACGCCGCCGCCGGCATGCTGCTGGCCCCCTTCTTCGTGCTCTTCACCCTGGTGATGGTGGTGCCGATCGGGTACGCGGTCTGGCTGAGCCTGTTCACCGAGAAGCAGTCGGGGCTGGGCTTCGGCGGATCGGAGACCGTCTTCAGCGGCCTCGGCAACTACGCGGCCGCGCTGGGTGATCCGGCCTTCCGCGAAGGCTTCGCCGTACTCCTCGGATACTGCGTCTTCTACATCCCGCTGATGATCGGCGGAGCCCTCGCGCTCGCCCTGCTCCTCGACTCGACGCTCGCCCGCGCCCGCCGCTTCTTCCAGCTCGCGCTCTTCCTGCCGCACGCCGTCCCCGGCATCATCGCCGCGCTGATCTGGGTCTACCTCTATACGCCCCGGCTCAGCCCGGTCGTCGACGCGATGGAGGCCGGTGGCATCGGCTTCGACTTCTTCGCACCCGAAGGCGCCCTCCCCTCCGTCATCAACATCGCGCTGTGGGAATGGCTCGGCTACAACATGGTGATCTTCTACGCCGCCCTCCAGGCCGTGGACCGTTCCGTACTGGAAGCGGCCACGGTGGACGGGGCCGGCTCCTGGCGCATCGCGTTCAGCGTCAAGGTCCCGCTGATCCGCGCCTCGGTCGTGATGGTCGCGCTGTTCACGGTCATCGGCTCGCTCCAGCTGTTCACCGAGCCGCTGATCATCGACAAGGGCACCGGATCGTCCGTCACCTCCACCTGGACGCCGAACATGTACGCGTACACCGCGGCCTTCGACCGGGGCGACTACGGACTCGCGGCCGCCGCCTCCGTACTCCTCGCGCTCACCGCCGCGCTGCTCTCCTTCGCGGTCACCCGCTTCACCGGCCGGAAGGGGAAGAAGGCATGAGCTCTCCGAACAGAACCGCGAGCACCACCACCAGCCGCTGGCTGTCGAAGTCCGCCGTCAACGGCGCGCTCGTCCTCGCCGTGGTCTACACGCTTCTCCCCCTCGTCTGGCTGGTCACCGCCGCCACCAAGGACACCGGCGGCCTGCTCGCCGGAAACGCCTTCTCCTTCGAGGACTTCAGCCTCGGCGCGAACCTCTCCGCCCTGGCCACGTACAGCGACGGCGTCTACTTCCGCTGGTACCTCAACAGCCTGCTGTACGCGGGCGCGGCGCCGTCGTCAGCTCGCTGATCAGCGTCGCCGCGGGCTACGCCTTCGACAAGTACCGGTTCAGGGGCAAGGAGAAGCTGTTCGGCGCCGTCCTGCTGGGCGTGCTGGTCCCGACGACCGCACTCGCCCTGCCGCTGTACCTGCTCGCCAGCGAGGTGGGCATCGTCAACACCTACGGGGCCGTGCTCGTCCCCGTACTGGTCCACCCCTTCGGCGTCTACCTCGCCCGGGTCTTCAGCGCCGGATACATCCCGGACGAGGCCCTCGAAGCCGCCCGTATCGACGGAGCGGGTGAGCTGCGCACCTTCTGGTCCATCGGTATGCGCATGATCATGCCGGGGTTCGTGACCGTCTTCCTCTTCCAGTTCACCGCCATCTGGAACAATTTCTTCCTCCCCCTGGTGATGCTCTCGGACCAGAAGCTCTTCCCGCTGAGCCTCGGCCTGTACGCGTGGAACAGCAACGCCCACGGCGAGCCGGAGTTCTACCCCCTCGTCGTCACCGGCTCCCTCCTCGCCGTCATCCCCCTGATCGTCGCCTTCGTCTCCCTTCAGCGGCACTGGAAGGCCGGGCTCACCGCCGGAAGCGTCAAGTGACTCAAGAGGAGACCGAGTTCCACCATGCGCCACGCCACTGACCATCAGCCGCCCCTGCTTCTCGCCATGGGCCCCGGTATCGCGGAACGCCTGTTCACCGACCGCCACCGCGTCCGGCTGGCCGGGCTGGCGCGCACCGACCCGCATCTGGTCGCGCACGACCTCGCCGCCCCGGCGCCGCACGTCGCGGCGGCCCTCTCCGAGGCCGAGTCCTGTTCACCTGCTGGGGCGCCACACCGCTCACCGCCGAAGTCCTCGACGCCGCCCCGAACCTGCGCGCCGTCATCCACGCGGCGGGCTCCGTCAAGCACCACGTCACCCGGGCCTGCTGGGACCGCTCCATCGCCGTGACCTCCGCGGCGGCGGCCAACGCCCTGCCCGTGGCCGAGTACACGCTCACCGCGATCCTCTTCGGCCGGCAAACGCGTCCTGCACTCCGCCGCCCGCTACCGCGCCCTGCGCGCCGGCCACGACTGGGGCGCGGATCTCCACGGCGCCGGGAACCACCGCCGCACCGTGGGCATCATCGGCGCCTCGCGCATCGGCCGCCGCGTCATCGAACTGCTGCGCCCCTTCGACCTGGACGTCCTGCTGTACGACCCGTACGCCGCCCCGCAGGAAGCCGCCGCGCTCGGCGTCGAGCCGGTCTCCCTGGACGACCTGTGCGCACGGAGTTCCGTGGTCTCGGTCCACGCCCCGCAGCTCCCGGCGACCCACCACATGATCAGCACCCGCCAGCTGGCCGCGATGCCCGCCGGCGCGACCCTGATCAACACCGCCCGGGGCTCCCTCGTCGACGAGAACGCGCTGCTCCCGGAGCTCGCCTCCGGCCGTCTGAACGCCGTACTCGACGTGACGGACCCGGAACTGCCACCGCCGGACTCGCCGTTGTACGACCTCCCGAACGTCCTGCTGACCCCTCACATCGCGGGCTCGCTGGGCGGCGAACTCCACCGCATGGCCGACCAGGCGCTGGACGAGCTGGAGCGTTACGCACAGGGCCTGCCCTTCGCCGACCCGGTCCGTCCGGAGTCCCTGCGCCACTCGGCCTGAAAGAGGGCAGGATACGCATTTCACTAGAATGGACGTGTCCCATCCCAGTTCGGGAGGCGTCATGAAATTCGTACAGATAATCGACTACACGACCGAGCGGTCCGACGACATGAACCAGCTCATGGACCGGTGGGTCGAGCAGACCAAGGGCAAGCGGACCGCCACGCACAACATCGTCGGCAAGGACCGCTCCCAGGCCAACCACTACGTCGAGATCGTCGAGTTCCCGTCGCACGAAGAGGCGATGAAGAACTCCCACCTGCCGGAGACGGACCGGATCTTCCAGGAAATGGTGGCGCTCTGCGACGGGATGCCCTCGTTCACGGACCTCGACGTCATCCGTGAGGAGCAGCTGAACGCGGCGACCGCCCGCCGTTTCTTCCACGAGGTCGCCGCCGGGGGCAACCTCGACGCCATTGACGAACTGTTCGCGGCCGACTACCGGGACCACGACGTCCTCAAGGAGGAGGACACGGTGGTCGGCATCGACGCCATCCGCGGTGACGTGACCGGCTGGCGCAATGCCTTCGACTTCAGCTTCGTCCTCGACAAGCAGGTGTCGGAGGGGGACGACGTGGTCACGCTGTGGACGTGGACCGGCATGCACAAGGGCGACTTCATGGGCATCGCCCCCACCGGCAAGCAGTGCACCATGACCGGCACCACGATCTTCTGCTTCCAGGACGGAATGATCCAGGAAGGCTGGTGGCACATGGACGCGCTGGGCCTGATGCGGCAGCTCGGCGCGCTCCGCTGAACCCGACGACAAGGCCCCCGTTCCCACCACCGGGCGGTGGCGGGGAACGGGGGCCCTCACACGTCGTACGACGTCAGTGGCTGTGGCCGTGGCCGCCGTGGCCGTGGCCGGCGTCCGCCTCTTCCTCGGCCGGCTTCTCGACGACCAGGGTCTCGGTCGTGAGCAGCAGCGACGCGATGGACGCGGCGTTCTCCAGCGCGGAGCGGGTGACCTTGACCGGGTCGATGACACCGGCCTTGACCAGGTCGCCGTACTCGCCGGTCGCGGCGTTGAAGCCGTGGCCCTTGTCGAGCTCGCTCACCTTGGCGGTGATGACGTAGCCCTCGAGGCCGGCGTTCTCGGCGATCCAGCGCAGCGGCTCGACGACGGCGCGGCGGACGACCGCGACACCCGTGGCCTCGTCGCCGGTCTTGCCCAGACCGCCCTCCAGCACCTTGGCGGCGTGCACCAGAGCGGAGCCACCACCGGCGACGATGCCCTCCTCGACCGCGGCGCGGGTCGCGGAGATGGCGTCCTCCAGACGGTGCTTCTTCTCCTTCAGCTCCACCTCGGTGGCGGCGCCGACCTTGATCACGCACACGCCGCCGGCCAGCTTCGCGAGGCGCTCCTGGAGCTTCTCGCGGTCCCAGTCGGAGTCGGTGGACTCGATCTCGGCCTTGATCTGGTTGACGCGGCCGACGACCTCGTCGGCGTTGCCGCCGCCGTCGACGATCGTCGTGTCGTCCTTGGTGACGGTCACGCGGCGGGCGGTGCCCAGCACGTCCAGACCGGCCTGGTCGAGCTTGAGGCCGACCTCTTCGGCGATGACGGTCGCACCGGTGAGGGTGGCGATGTCGCCGAGCATGGCCTTGCGGCGGTCACCGAAGCCGGGGGCCTTCACCGCGACGGCGTTGAAGGTGCCGCGGATCTTGTTGACGACCAGGGTCGACAGGGCCTCGCCCTCGACGTCCTCGGCGATGATCAGCAGCGGCTTGGAGGCGCCGGCCTGGATGACCTTCTCCAGCAGCGGCAGCAGGTCCTGGATCGAGCCGATCTTGCCCTGGTGGATCAGGATGTACGGGTCGTCGAGGACGGCCTCCATACGCTCCTGGTCGGTCACCATGTACGGCGAGAGGTAGCCCTTGTCGAAGGCCATGCCCTCGGTGAAGTCGAGCTCCAGGCCGAAGGTGTTGGACTCCTCGACGGTGATGACACCGTCCTTGCCGACCTTGTCCATCGCCTCGGCGATGAGCTCGCCGACCTGCGAGTCCTGGGCGGAGAGCCCGGCCACGGCGGCGATGTCGGACTTGTCGTCGATCGGACGGGCCGTCGCGAGGAGGTCCTCGGACACCGCCTTGACCGCGGCGTCGATGCCCTTCTTCAGGGCGGCCGGGGAAGCGCCGGCGGCGACGTTGCGCAGGCCCTCGCGGACCAGCGCCTGGGCCAGCACGGTGGCGGTGGTGGTGCCGTCACCCGCGATGTCGTTGGTCTTGGTCGCCACCTCCTTCACGAGCTGGGCGCCCAGGTTCTCGTACGGGTCGTCGAGCTCGACCTCACGCGCGATCGTGACACCGTCGTTGGTGATGGTGGGGGCGCCGAACTTCTTGTCGATGACGACGTTGCGGCCCTTGGGGCCGATCGTCACCTTGACCGTGTCGGCAAGCTTGTTGACGCCGCGCTCGAGGGCGCGACGGGCGTCCTCGTCGAACTTCAGAATCTTCGCCATGGAGCTTCTCTGTCCTCTCAAACGAAATGCGCCCCGGGCCGCCCGGCAATCGCTGGGGGCCAGGGGCGCAGATCAAAAGCAATCTTGGGGCGAGTTACTTCTCGATGATCGCGAGCACGTCGCGAGCCGAGAGGACGAGGTACTCCTCGCCGCTGTACTTCACCTCGGTGCCGCCGTACTTGCTGTACAGCACGACATCGCCGACGGATACGTCGAGCGGCAGGCGCTCGCCGTTCTCGAAGCGGCCCGGGCCCACGGCCAGGACGACGCCCTCCTGGGGCTTCTCCTTGGCGGTGTCCGGAATGACCAGGCCAGAGGCGGTGGTCTGCTCGGCGTCGAGCGGCTGGACCACAATGCGGTCCTCGAGCGGCTTGATGGCAACCTTGGAGCTGGTGGTCGTCACGGTCCGGTCTCCCCCTTCGGAGATCTCACGGGGTTAACTGATGTGGGGTGGCGACCAGGTGGATCCGTCGTCGCGGGTGCCGGACCTGCCCGTCGCTACTATTGGCACTCGCCGGTGGAGAGTGCAACGCCGAGACTATGACGCGGTTAGCACTCGGTCAAGCGGAGTGCCAATTCAGCGCCGCCGCGCGCGTCCCGGCCCCGGTGTCCGGCCACGTCGGAGGCAGTCCTCGGAAGCAGTCCTCGGAAGCAGTCCTCAGAGGTAGTCCTCCAGCCGCGCCACCGCGAACCCCTGTTCCTGGATACGGCGCAGCACCCGCACCGTCGTCTCCGTGAGCGCCGGCCCCTTGAGCGCGCCGGGACCCCCGGGGTGCGCGAGCACGATGTCGCCCGGCCGCAGCCGGCCGCCCCGCGCGTACCGCAGGTCGCCGCCCTGCACCGAAGCCCGCGCACAGCACCACGCGTCGGCCCCGCAGTCGCCCGCCGCCCGCAGCGTCTGGTTGTTGTACGCCCCGTAGGGCGGCCTGAAGAACCGCGGCCCGGTGCCGAAGCGGGCCTCCAGGCGGTCTTGCTGGCCGCAGATCTGGGCGCGCTGTCCGGCGTACGGCAGAGCGGGCAGGTAGACGTGGCCGACCCCGTGGTTCTGCACCGTGCCGGGGCCGCCGCCCGCCCGCCTCAGCCGGTCGAAGCGGCCGTGTCCGGGTGAGGTCGCGTTGTCCGTCAGGAACACGCTGACCGGCAGGCTCAGTTCGTCGACCAGCCGCACGAACGCGGAATCCTCGGCGGCGCCGTCGCCGAAGGTGAGGAAGACGACCTTGTCGCGGGTCGGTACGCGGTCCACGACGAAGGGCCGGTCCGGTTTACGGGCCGGGGGCGCCGGCGCCGGACGGAGCGGCTCCCGCAGCCCCCACCGCGCGTACGCCCCCGGGCCGCGGCGCCGGCCTCCCGTGCGGCTGCCCGCCCGTGCCTGCTG
>RHMC01000187.1 GCA_003719395.1 Streptomyces altiplanensis | reverse complement strand
GTGCCCCGCGCAGGCGAGCGTGCAGCGCGCCCCCGCCCGCCGTCCCCACGCCGTCCCGGCCAGTACCAGTACGCCGCCCAGGAGGCCGACCGCGCCGAGCCGTTCGCCGCCGATCGCGATGCCGGCCGCCGCCGCCCACAGGGGCTCCGTGCCGAGGAGGAGGCTGACGCGGGAAGGGGAGGTGCGGCGTACCGCCCACATCTGCACGAAGAAGGCGAAGAGCGTGCAGAAGACGGAGAGGAAGACCAGCCCCGCCCATTCGCGCGGCCCGAAGCCCGCCGCGACCGTCCAGGGCGCCGGGCCCGTGCCGGGGGCGGCCGCCAGTACCGCGAAAACGGCTACCACGCCGCCCAGTTGGACGTCCGTTGAGCGACAGCGCGTCGGCGCCCCGGACGGACTTGATCCTGGCCATCGCGAGCACGTGCACGGTACGGGCGAGCGCCGCCAGCAGCATCAGCAGGTCGCCGGGCGAAGGTGTGGTGAAGCCGCCGCCCTGGGTCAGCAGCACCACACCGGCCACCGAGAGGCCCGCCGCTCCCAGGAAGGCGCGGGACGGCCTGGTCCGCGTCACCACGGCCTCGGCGAGCGGGGTGAAGATCATGGTGAGGCTGATGATGAGCCCGGCGTTGGTCGCCGAGGTGTGCACGACGCCGTAGGTCTCCAGCAGGAAGATCACACTGAGTACGAGTCCGAGCAGCCCCGCGCCGCGCCACTGGGCGGCGTTCAGCGCGCGCAGGTTCCGCCACCCGGCGGCGGCCAGGACGGGCAGCACGACGGCGAAGCGCAGGACCAGGACGGCCACCACGGTCTGCGCGGTGGTGATCTCCTTGGCCGCGAGGTAGCTCGCGCCCCAGACGACCGCGACCAGCAGTACGGGAAGGTCGGTGGACCACGCCGCCCGGCCCGGCGGAGCGAGGCCGGGCGCGGGTGCGGGTACGGCGGTCGGCGATGGTGCGGCGGCCACGGGCGCGGTCTCCCCCGGGAAGGGTGGTGTGGAGACTTCGGCGGCTCGCACGCGGAGCGATCACCGTATCCGGGCGTGGGTCACTGGTCGAGCCCGAATGTGCCGTACTCCGGCCGGCCCGCGGGCCGGTAGGTGTGGATGGCGGTCCCGGCCTCGGTGGTCCTGCTGCCGGCCAGTTCGAACGAGGTCGGCAGGCCGCCCTCCTCGAACAGCCGCTGTCCCGCGCCGAGGACGACGGGGTAGACCAGCAGGTTGTACTCGTCGATGAGGTCGTGGCGCATCAGGGACCCGGCGAGCTTGCCGCTGCCGTGGATCTGGAGCTCGCGGCCGGGCTGTTCCCTGAGCCGCGAGACCTCCTCCGCGACGTTGCCGGAGATGACGGTGGAGTTGTTCCAGTCCGCCTTGTCCATCGTCGTGGACGCGACGTACTTCGGGAGGTTGTTGAGGCGGCTCGCGATCGGGTCGTTCTCGTCGGTGACCTTCGGCCAGAAGGCCGCGAAGATCTCGTACGTACGCCGGCCGAGCAGGAAGGCGTCGGCGCGGCCGAAGACCTCGTCGACGAAGCGGCCCATGCCCTCGTCGGCGAAGGGTACGAGCCAGCCGCCGTGCTCGAAGCCGCCGCTGGTGTCCTCCTCACGGCCGCCCGGGGCCTGCATGACGCCGTCGAGCGTGAGGAACGTGGTGAGTGTGATCTTCATGGTCCGGTCCCCTTCCGCGTTTACGTGTCACCAGCTCTGACTCCACGCTTCCACGGAATTCATCGGTCCGCCGGGGGAGGCCGGGGCACGGCGTCCGTTTGCCGCCAGCGCCGCCCGCCCGCCACCGATTTCATTGAACCCGTAACCACTACCGCATCACCACGGAACCTACGGAACGGAAGAGGCGGCCGACATGGCTTCACTGAACGGCAGGACGGCTCTGGTCACCGGCGGCAGCCGCGGCATGGGCGCCGCCATCGCGCTGCGGCTCGCGCAGGACGGCGCGGACGTGGCCCTCACCTACGTACAGAACGAGGAGGCCGCCCACGACGTCGTCCGGAAGATCGAGGCGGCCGGCCGGCGCGGCATCGCGCTGCGTGCCGACGCCGCGGACCCGGCCGCCGTCACCGCCGTCGTGGACCGGGCGGCCGAGCACGGCCGGCTCGACATCCTGGTCAACAACGCGGGCGTCGGTGTACTCGGCCCGATCGGCACCCTCACCCTCGCGGACGTCGACCGGGTGCTGGCCGTGAACGTACGGGCGGTCTTCCTGGCCTCGCAGGCGGCGGCCGCCCGGATGGAACGCGGCGGCCGGATCATCTCCACCGGCAGCTGCATGGTCCAGCGCGTGCCGGGCCCCGGAGGAACGCTGTACGCGACGAGCAAGGCGGCGCTGACCGGCCTGACGAAGGCGCTGGCCCGCGAGCTGGGCGACCGGGGCATCACGGCCAACCTCGTCCACCCCGGCCCGATCGACACGGACATGAATCCGGCGGACGGCCCGTACGCCGCGCCGCAGAGCGGGATGACGGCCCTCGGCCGCTTCGGGAGCCCGGACGAAGTGGCGTCGGCGGTCGCGTACCTGGCGAGCGACGAGGCCGCGTACATGACGGGCTCCGAGGTGCTGGTGGACGGCGGCCACACGGCGTGAGGAAGTAAGAACGGAGTGCATCGGGGCCGTCGCGTCCCGATGCACTCCGCGTCATGGGGGTCTCCCCGTGGCGTCAGCCGCCCAGCTCCTGATGGCGGGCCGCCAGGCGCGACGCCCCCGCCCGGGTCAGGGAGCCGAAGAGGCGCAGGCGCGAGATGCCGCCGTCCGGGAAGATGTCGATGCGGACCTCGGTCGCCGCCGGGACCGCGGCCGGCACGAAGCGGTGGTTCGTGTCGGGCTGGAGCCGGGTGCGCGGCAGGATCTCGGTCCAGCCGCCCTCCGCGCCGTCGCGCACCGAAAGCGCCGCCCAGCCGGCCGAGTTGCCCTTGAGGTACGCCGTGTCGATCTCGACGGCGCGGATCTCGGCCTGCTCCACCAGGTGGTAGTGGATCCAGTCGTTGCCCTTGTCGCGGCGGCGGCGCGTCTCCCAGCCGTCGTCCATCTTGTGCGAGCGGCCCGGCTGGATGGTGTGGGTGGCCGGGGAGTAGAAGCGGTCGGAGGCGTCCTCGACGCGGCCGCCGTTCTCCAGGGCGACGAGGTCGAACGTACCGAGGGCGGCGAGCCAGGCCGGGTCGGGCGCGACCTCGCCGTACACGCGCAGGCGGGCGATGCCGCCGTCGGGGTGCTGGTTGACCCGCAGGTGGGTGAAGCGCTGCAGGGCGTCGACGGCGAAGCCGTTCGCCGCGTGGCCGCCGACCGCCGTACGGGGGACGAGGGTCACCCACTTCACGTCGCCGGCCAGGAGGTCCTCGGGCGAGGGCGAACCCGGCACCGAAGTGGCCTCGACCGAGACCGCCTGCGGGTAGTTGCCGCGGAAGTGGGCGGTGTCGACGACGATCCCGCGTACGACGCCGGGCGCTCCCAGCCGTACGAGGGCCCAGTCGTGGTCCTCGTCGGTCGGGTGGGGCTGCTGGGCGCTGACGCCACGGCGGCGGCGGGTCTCCCAGCCGTCCATGATCTTGCCCTTGTGGCCGAAGTGCTCGGGGTCGAACTCCGCCGCCCCGGGCCGCAGCATGTTCTCGCGCTCGGCGAAGAACTCGTCGTTGGCGGCGATCACGCCCGCGCCGAGCCGCCGGTCGGCGAGGTCCGCGAAGTGGGTGAAGGGGAAGTCGGCGGTGCGGTAGTCGGCGTACGGGTCGCCGCCGCCGTATGGGTTCGCGTCACCGGTGAAGGACGGGGTCGACACGTCAGTTGTTCCTTTCGAGCAGCCGGCCGGTCGGCTCGGCGAGGGTGCCGTTGTCGGCGATGCGTACGCCGCGCAGCCACGTCGACCTGACGACGCCGTGCAGGGTCTTGCCCGCGTACGCCGTCACCTGGTTGCGGTGGCGCAGCTCCGCCGGGTCGACGTGAAGGTCTCGTCGGGGGCGAGGACCGCGAAGTCGGCGTCGCGGCCGGCCTCGATGGCACCCTTCTGCGACAGCCCCGCCAGTTCGGCCGGCGCGGCGGACATCCAGCGGACGACGTCCTCCAGCGAGCGGCCGCGGCGCCGGGCCTCGGTCCAGATCGCCGACAGGCCCAGCTGGAGCGAGGAGATCCCGCCCCACGCGGAGGCGAAGTCGGGGGTCTTGAGGTCGGTGGTGCAGGGCGAGTGGTCGGAGACGATGCAGTCGATCGTGCCGTCCGCGAGCCCCTCCCACAGCGCGTCCTGGTTCTCGGCCTCGCGGATCGGCGGGCAGCACTTGAACTCGGTGGCCCCGTCCGGGACTTCCTCGGCGGTGAGGGTGAGGAAGTGCGGGCAGGACTCGACCGTGATCCGTACGCCGTCGCGCTTGGCGGCGGCGATGAGCGGCAGCGCGTCCGAGGACGACAGGTGCAGTACGTGGACGCGGGCGCCGAGGCGCTTGGCGTGCGCGATCAGGCTCTCGATCGCGGTGTTCTCGGCGTCGCGCGGCCGGGAGGCGAGGAAGTCGGACGTACGCCGGACCGCTCTTCTGCGGGGCCGCCTCCAGGTGGTGCGGGTCCTCGGCGTGGACGATCAGCTGACCGCCGAAGCCGGAGATCTCGGCCATCGACCGGGCGAGCTGCTCCTGGTCGAGCTCCGGGAACTCCTCCACGCCCGAGGGCGAGAGGAAGCACTTGAAGCCGAAGACGCCGGCGTCGTACAGCGGCCGCAGGTCCTTCACGTTGGAGGGGATCGCTCCGCCCCAGAAGCCGACGTCGATGTGCGCCTTGCTGCGGGCGACGTCCTGCTTGGTGCGCAGGTTCTCGACCGTGGTGGTGGGCGGGAGGGAGTTGAGCGGCATGTCGAGGAGCGTGGTGATGCCGCCGGCCGCCGCCGCACGGGTGGCGGTCCAGAAGCCCTCCCACTCGGTGCGGCCCGGGTCGTTGACATGGACGTGGGTGTCGACGAGGCCGGGGAGCAGGACGTCGTCCCCGAAGTCCTCCAGCCGGGCCCCGGCCGGCACCTCGGCGTCGTGCGGCAGCACAGCCGCGATCTTCCCGCCGGCGACGGCCACCGATGCGGCGCGCGTCCCCTCGGGGGTGATGACGCGCGTCGAGCGCAGTACCAGGTCCACGTCGGACACCCTGCCCCTCACTTCCGTATGGTGAAATCCAGTTCCGAGAAATTCAACGAACTGTTGAAGGAGTCTTCACTTCGGGGTCGGGTCCGTCAAGACCCTCCCCAGCCCCCGAGGCCCCCGTGACCTGCGCGGGGATCACGCCGTGGACCATCCCGCCCGCGACCCGGCCCGCGCGCCCGCCTCGGCGGCGGTCCGGATGGACGCGGTCATCGACTCGGCGGCCCCGGGGATCACGGCGGTTCCGCGACCGGCACTCCACACACTTAGACGTTTCCACAAAGTGGAAGTAGAATTTCGTTTGGCAGAACGTGGCTATCTACAGGCAGAGCCTCGGGAGATCCTTCGAAGTGACGGCAGGCACAGGGACAAACACCCTCTGACCGGCGAGGACGTCTTGACGAGGACCGTGTGCTCCGGGCAGGCGGCGGGTAGGCTGCTGGCTTGCCCATCCGCCTCGAAAGGACCGTTGACGTGCCGTCGTCCAACGCCACCACCGACGCTTCCAAGCCCGCTGCGCCCACCGGTGGTGTCCAGTCCCTTGAGCGCGCCTTCGACCTGCTGGAGCGGATGGCCGACGCGGGCGGCGAGGTCGGGCTCAGCGAGCTCTCCGCCAGCAGCGGCCTCCCGCTGCCGACCATCCACCGCCTGATGCGCACGCTCGTCGCCTGCGGTTACGTACGCCAGCAGACGAACCGCCGCTACTCGCTGGGCCCGCGCCTGATCCGTCTCGGCGAGAGCGCGTCCCGGCTGCTCGGCACCTGGGCCCGCCCGTACCTCGCGCGTCTGGTCGAGGAGACCGGCGAGACCGCGAACATGGCGCTGCTCGACGGCGACGAGATCGTGTACGTCGCCCAGGTTCCTTCGAAGCACTCGATGCGGATGTTCACCGAGGTCGGCCGCCGGGTCCTCCCGCACTCCACGGGCGTCGGCAAGGCGCTCCTCGCGCACACCCCGCCGGAGGAGGTGCGCGCGCTGCTCGCCCGTACGGGCATGCCGACCGCCACCGAGAAGACGATCACCACCCCGGACGGCTTCCTGGAGGCCCTGGAGCAGGTCCGCAGGGCCGGTTACGCCGTGGACGACGGCGAGCAGGAGATCGGTGTCCGCTGCCTGGCGGTACCGGTCCCCAACTCCCCCACCGCCGCGGCCATCTCCATCTCGGGTCCGGCGGGCCGGGTGACGGAGGCGGCGACCGAGAAGATCGTCCCGGTGCTCCAGGAAGTCGCCGAGGACCTCTCGGCCGCGCTCGCCAGCAACGGCGCCCAGGGCTGACCCCGCACGAGGCCGCAGGCCGGACCGCGAGCCGGACCGCAGGCCGGGTCTCCGGCCGGGCCGCGGATCGGGCCGAGATGCGGGTCAGGCCGAGATGCGGGTCAGGCCGAGATGCGGCCGTCCGTCATCGTCACCACCGCGTCCTTCCGCTCCAGGTGCGCGCGGTCGTGCGTGACCAGCATTCGCCGTACCGCGCTCGCGCGTCAGTGCGGCCAGCAGGTCGAGTACGGCCGCGCCCCGCTCGTGGTCGAGGGCGCTGGTCGGCTCGTCCACCAGGAGGACCGCCGGTTCGTTCATCAGGGCGCGGGCGATGTTGACCCGCTGGCGCTGACCGCCGGAGAGCTGGTGCGGGCGGCGGTCGGCCCGGTCCGTGAGGCCCACCGCGTCCAGCAGCTCCCGGGCCCGGTCCACGGGCCTGCGCGGCGGGCGCCCCGACAGGTGGGCCATCACGCTGGAGCTGTTCGGCCGAGGTGAGGGACGGCAGCAGGCTCGGCTGCTGGAAGACGATGCCGATGCGCGTGCGCCGCAGCTCCGCCTTCTCGGCCCGGCTCAGGGAACCCGTGTCCGTACCGTCGACGATCACCCTTCCGCGGTCCGGGGAGACCAGCGTCGCGGCGACCGCCAGCAGACTGGACTTTCCCGAGCCCGACGGGCCGACGACGGCCGTGAGCGAGCCCGCGGCGACGTCGAGGCCGACGTCGTCGAGCGCGGTCAGGCGGGATTCGCCGTCGGGGTAGGTGAGGGTCACTTCCGCGAGGGAGAGGGTCATCGGGTGCTCCCGAGGGCGACGAGGGGATCGACGGCGGTGATGCGCCGGACGGAGAGGGCGGCGCCGGCCACGCCGAGAGCCGCTATGACAGCGGCGGGGACGAGCAGCGTCGCCGGTTCGAGTACGAACGGGACCTCGCCGCCGGCGACGGCGCCGCCGATGGGTGGCGAGTGCGGTGCCCAGGGCCGTACCGGCGCAGAGCAGCAGGACGGCCTGGCCGAGCGCGTCGCGCAGCAGGTAGGGCGTGGAGGCGCCGAGCGCCTTGAGGACCGCGATGTCGCCGCTGCGCTGGATCGTCCAGACCGTGAAGAACGCGCCGACGACGAAGCCGCCGAGATGACGAAGAGGAAGCCGCGCATCAGCTGGAGCGAGCCGTTCTCCGCCCGGTAGGAGGCGAGGGCGTCCAGCGAGCCGTCGAGGGTGCGGGTCTCGGTGCCCGCGGCCCTGTCGCCCGCCGCGAGGTCCGCGCCCTCGCCGGTGGTCAGGGCGACGACCGTGGCCTGCCGCCGGGTGGTGGCACCGCTGTGGCCGAGCCGCTGCCCGTCGTCGAGCGAGATCCCACATCACGGGCGTGTGGCTGTACGAGGCCTCGCCCCCGACCGCGGCGACGGTCACCTCCACGCCGGCGATCCGCACCTTGTCGCCGGGTCCGGCGGCCAGGTCCTCGGCCGCCGGGGCGGACAGCACGGCCCGGCCGGCCCCTGGGACCCTCACCGGGGCGAGCCCCGAGTCCGGCTCGACGCCGAACGCCGACACGGCGGCCGTCCTGTCGCCGCGCTCACGTTGGCCGTACGGATGCCCAGGGGCTGCGCACCGGTGATGCCGGGCCGGCGGGCCCACTCCTGCCAGGCCCCCTCCGTCACCGAGGAGTTGGTGAACGACACCTCCTGCCCCTCGGACGCCGGCCGAAGGCCAGCCGGTCGCCGGCAGCGAGGTGACGGCCGAGGTGTTGTCCCTGGCCAGCCCGGCGGTGAGGCCGGACAGCAGCCCCACGAGCAGCGTGATCAGCACCACGACCGTGCCCATGAGCGCGAACCGGCCCTTGGCGAACCGGAGGTCTCTCCATGCAACGAACATGGTTCCAGCCTGGTCGTGGGGGCGGGCGAAAGCATCGCGCCACGGATCGCCACGACATCAATCTTTTGATCGACGAGGCGGCGGCGCCCGAGCCCTACGCTGGAAAAGCCATGGATTCCCGTTCCTCCCCCACCTCCCCTCCCCCCGCTCCCGCTGCTGCGCGCGCTGCGCCTGTGCCTGCACGCGCTGCTCGCGGGGCTCCTCGCGCTCGCCGCCGTGAAGGCCGTCGCCGACGACGCCCCGCACGCGACCGCGGTGGTCGTCGCGGCCGTCACGACGTCGCCGTCGTCTACGCCCTCGGGGCCCTGAGCCCCGCCGTCGGCCGCTCGCCCCGGGCCGCCGCCGCATGGGCTCGGCGCGCTGGGCGTCGCCTGGCTGATACTGCTGGCCCTGTCCCCCGACGGCCTGTGGACGGCGTTCCCCCTCTACTTCCTCCAGCTGCACCTGCTGCCGACGGTGCTGGGGCCTGGCCGCCGTCGCCGCGACGGCCGCCGCCGCCATCGCCGGTTTCGTCCTGCACGGACAGGCGGTGACGCCGGGCACCTTCATCGGGCCCCTGCTCGGCGCCGCCGTGGCCGTGGCGACGTCCTGGGCCACCAGGCGCTGTACCGGGAGAGCGAGCGGCGCCGCGAGCTCATCGAGGAGCTGATCGCAGACCGGCGAGGAGCTCGCCGCCGCCGAGCGGACGGCCGGGACGCTGGCCGAGCGCGAGCGGCTGGCCCGCGAGATCCACGACACGCTCGCCCAGGGCCTGTCCAGCATCCAGCTGCTGCTGCGCGCCGCCGAGCGCACGCTGCTCGCCGGCGATCCGGCCGCCGTCCATGTCCGGCGGGCGCGGGAGGCGGCGCAGGACAATCTCGCCGAGGCGCGCCGTTTCGTACGGGCACTGGCCCGCCCGGCCTGGAGCACGGCTCGCTGACCGCAGCCCTGGAGCGGCTGTGCGCGGCGACTGCGGGGCCCGCTGTGCGGTTCGGCGTGAGCGGTACGCCCGTGGAGCTGCCCACCCCGTACGAGGTGGCGCTGTTGCGCGTCGCCCAGTCCGCGCTCGCCAACACGGTCCGGCACGCGGGCGCGGCCCGCGCCGGGGTCACGCTCAGCTTCATGGACACCTCGGTGGCGCTGGACGTCGTGGACGACGGCTGCGGTTTCGACCCCATGGCGCCCCGCGCGCAAACGGGCGGCGGTTTCGGCCTGCCCGCGATGCGCTCGCGGGCCCGCTCGCTCGGCGGCACGCTGATCGTCGAGTCGGCGCCGGGACAGGGCACGGCCGTCGCGATCACCCTTCCCCTCCCCGCCGGAGACACCGCATGACCGCTTCCGACGCCCCCGGCGCCCCCGGCGCCGCGGCTGCTGCTCGCCGACGACCATCCCGTCGTACGGGCGGGCCTGCGCGCCGTACTCGACACCGAGGAGGACTTCGTGGTCGTCGCGGAGGCGGCGACCGCGGAGCGGGCGGTGGAGCTCGCCGCGGCGGAGGAGATCGACGTCGTACTGATGGACCTCCAGTTCGGGCCGGGCAGGATGCACGGCTGCGAGGCCACCGCCGCGATCACGGCGCGGCCCGGCGCGCCCCGGGTCCTCGTCCTGACGACGTACGACACGGACGCCGACATCCTGGCGGCGGTGGAGGCGGGCGCGAGCGGCTACCTGCTCAAGGAACGCCCCGCCCCAGGAGCTGGCGGACGCGGTCCGTACGGCGGCGGCCGGCAGTCGGCGCTGGCGCCGGCCGTGGCGCACCGGCTGATGGACCGGATGCGGGCCCCCGCGCAGGCGCTGACGCGGCGCGAACTGGAGGTGCTCCAGCTGGTCGGGGACGGCCTGTCCAACCTGCAGATCAGCAAGGAGCTCTTCCTGAGCCAGGCGACCGTCAAATCCCATCTGGTGCACGTCTACGCGAAGCTGGGCGTGGACTCGCGGACGTCTCGGTGGCGGCGGCGACGGCCCGCCGGCTGATCCGGCGGTGACCGCGCTGCGGTCGCCGCACGGCTTTCACGCTCCACGGCTGGTACCCGCCGGGCGGCACACCGCCGCCCCGGCCCGGCCCGGTGTGCGCCCGCACGGCGCGCGCGCCGCCGACGTCGCTGAGGGGACGCCGGCGTGAAGCGGTGGAGGGGCCGACCGGGAATCCGGTCCGCCCCTCCACCTCCGCGCCTTCGCAGCCGTCAGTCGCGCCCGAAGAGCTCGACCGCGTTGCGCATCTGCGCCATCGCCCCGGCCAGCGCGCCGACCGAGCCGATCGACGCCGCGACCAGCAGCAGCGAACGCCGCAGCCGCATGGCCTCGGGTGCGCCGTCGAGCGCCATGGCGTGCAACGACGCCAGTTCGTCCTCCGCGACGCCCCGGTCGGGCAGTTCGGCGGGGTGGGCGGCGAGTTCGTGGCGGAGCCGCGAGACGGCGGCACGCAGCTCCGCCACCCGCGGGTCCGTACCGTTGCCGGCCGCACGCCGGTGTTCCACACTTCTCAGCACAGTTCTCCCCCTCGCACAGTGATGTGCAGGTCTTGCCAGTGGTTCAGCCCCTACGCCGCTGGTCGGACGGCGTACACAAGAGCCGGGGGTCAGTTAACGACAATCGGAGGGCTGTCCGCCACTTGGCGGCCGGCCTCAGCTTTCCGGCGAGGAGACGGCGGCGTTGCGCCAGACGGTCAGGTCCAGGGCCATGTAGTCACTGGGCGATTCCTCGGCCGAGAACCCCTGGACCGTGACGAGGCCCATGTGCCCCGTGCCCGTGGTGACACAGACCTGCCGCCCCTTCGAGAGCTTGTCCACGTAGATCGTCTCGGTGAACCGGGTGTCCGCGCGGCAGGCGGCGAGCGACCCCTCCTGCCCGGGATCGAGCAGCACCAGGGTTCCGCCCTCGCTCTCCGCGTCGAGGTACCCGCCCGTGTCGTAGGAGAGTTCGTACGACCCGTCCTCGCCCTTCTGCGGCCGGACGTCGTCCTCCCCGAGCGTCAGGTGGTAGCCGGCGGTGAGGTTGATGCCCTTGTAGTCGGCCGGCTCGGGGTCGGGCTTGGGCTTGGGCTCGGGGCCCGGCTCGGGGCCGGTCTCCTTCTGGCCGGTCTCCTTCGGGTCGGCGTTCTCGTTCCCGTCGCTCGTCTGCTCGCCCTGGGAGGAGCCGTTGCTCTGCACCTGCTTCCCGTCGTCCTTGAGCAGGAGGTACGCCGTGCCGCCGCCCGCGAGCCCGAAGACCAGCGGCGGCGGCGAGGGCGAGGAGCGGCCCCCGTCCGGCCGGAGGCTTCTGCGGCGCGGGGTGGCCGGGGTGGCCGGGGTGACCGGGATACGCCGGGGCGGGCGTCGGCATCCGGGTCGGGGCGTAGGCGTGGGCGTGGGACGGAGCCGGCGTGCTGTACGCCGGAGGGGGGCGGCGGGGGTCCGGTGCGGCGAGGCCGGGCCGAAGCCCGGGGGGCGGGGTGGCCGGGGG